>CAYWLE010000006.1:0-19501 GCA_964458825.1 uncultured Oscillospiraceae bacterium
CGGGCCCGATGAAACCCAGCAACCGGTCGGCATTAAAAGCCGACAAGGTGCCAATTCCCGAGGCAGAGATGCCGGAAGATGAGGCGAGCTTGAGAATGCAAAAACCTTTCAACTCGCCCATGCGGCGGGTTTTTTTAGTTGATCCTATTCATATCTGGAGGAACCATAGCATGCGTCATCTCTTTACTTCCGAATCCGTCACCGAGGGACATCCTGATAAAATCTGCGATCAGGTTTCCGACGCTATCCTCGACGCCATCCTTGCGCAGGATCCCAACGCCCACGTTGCCTGCGAGTGCGCCACCACCACGGGCATGATCCTCGTAATGGGCGAGATCACCACCAGCGCCTATGTGCCAATCGACCAAATCGCCCG
This sequence comes from uncultured Oscillospiraceae bacterium, assembly GCA_964458825.1. GTDB lineage: Bacteria > Bacillota > Clostridia > Christensenellales > Aristaeellaceae > SFTH01. The sequence continues at coordinate 377 of CAYWLE010000006.1, forward strand.
TGATAAGGTGATTGAGATTGGCTACGACCGCGCCAAGTATGGCTTCGACGGTCATAGCTGCGCCGTGCTGGTCAGCGTGGATGAGCAGTCCCCGGATATCGCTCAGGGCGTCAACCGCGAGGTGGACGAGGATCAGGGTGCCGGCGATCAGGGCATGATGTTCGGCTATGCCTGCGATGAAACTGAGGAATACATGCCTCTGGCCATCTCCCTTGCCCATAAGCTCACCCGCCGCCTCTCCGAGGTTCGCAAGAGCGGCGCTCTGCCCTACCTGCGTCCCGATGGCAAGGCTCAGGTCACTGTGGAATATGACGACGACCGCCCCCTGCGCATCGAGGCCGTGGTGGTATCCACCCAGCACGCACCCGAGGTCACGCAGGAGCAGATCCACGCCGATCTGATGGAGCAGGTTATCCTGCCCGTGCTGCCCGCAGACATGCTGGATGCAAGCACCGCCTACCACATCAACCCCACCGGTCGCTTCGTTGTGGGCGGCCCGCAGGGCGACTCCGGTCTTACCGGCAGAAAGATCATCGTCGATACCTACGGCGGCTATGCCCCCCACGGCGGCGGCGCTTTCTCCGGCAAGGATCCCAGCAAGGTAGACCGCAGCGCAGCCTATGCCATGCGCTATGTGGCAAAGAACCTCGTCGCCGCCGGTCTGGCTCGCAAGTGCGAGGTTGGCGTTGCCTATGCCATCGGCGTTGCCAAGCCCGTGTCCGTATTCGTGGATAGCTACGGCACCGGCGTCCTCTCCGATGATAAGCTTGCCGATATCGTAAACGATGTCTTCGACCTGCGTCCCGCCGCTATCATCCGCAATCTCCAGCTCAAGCGCCCCATTTATGCTCAGACCGCCGCCTACGGTCACTTCGGCCGCACTGATGTAGATCTCCCTTGGGAGAAGCTGGACAAGGCAGAGGCGCTCAAGCAGGCCGCTGCGAAATATTAAGCCCCTCGCGCAGGGTCGGCTTCCATAGCCGTCCCTGCGTTTGTTGCTTTCCACACAACCAACCTACAAAGGAGTGCTTCTATGAAAAAGTTCGCTAAGCTTCTAACCATCCTCCTCGCAGCCATGCTGCTCCTCTCTGTACCTGCCTATGGCGAGGAGAGCCTGCCGCCCGATTTCATCAGCTATGGCGATTATGGCGATCCCATCGGTGACCTACAATATCTGCTCGGCGTGGATGAGCGGGACGAAGCAAGCCGCAAGCCCTGCTTCGGCATGGATACCTATTACGCCCTCGAGGATTTCCAGAAATCCTATGGGCTTGAGGTCAGCGGCGAGTTTGACAGCGAAACGCTCTACCTCCTCCTCGGCCTTGATACCAAGGAGCTGAGCAACGATTTCCTCGTATGGATCCCCATGCATGGCGGCGCACGCTATCACGCCACCACCACCTGCTCCGGCATGCAGGCGCCCCAGCAGATGCCCGAGGCCTGCGCCTATGTCCTCGGCTTCTCCGCCTGCCAGCGCTGCTTCCCTCCGGCTGCAAACTGAGCAGCCTTACCAAGCAAAAGATCAGCCTAGGCTCACATGAGCCTAGGCTGATCTTTTATATTTCCATAATCGTGCTTTGATATAAAGAAACAGGCTGAAATCCTTCGATCTCAGCCTGTATTTTGGTCTGGGTGAGAGGATTCGAACCTCCGGCCTCTTGAACCCCATTCAAGCACGCTACCAAACTGCGCTACACCCAGATATTCGCTTGAGGAATTGTTTCCCTCGCAACAAAAATTATTATATAACAGCTTCCCTATTTTGTCAAGGCATAAATTCAATTTGAGCTGCTTTTTTATTGTAAACATTTCGTGCAACCCACGCCGTCCAACGCCATCTGCGGAAGCTGTCAAGGGTAAGCAAAAAATCCAAGCTATTTCTTTATTTTTTATTTATTTTGGTTTTTGAGCTTGGATTTTCTGCTCATTTTCATCTGCTACACCATCATTCCTGCAGCCTGCCCTACCTTGATCTCAGGGCACGATAACCACCTTGAAGGCGTCGCGGCTCTCAGCCACGCGGAAGGCTTTCTCCCACTGGTCAAGGCTAAACACATGGGAAACCACGCCGTCGGTGGGAGCCTTGCCATTGATGATATTCTCAATCGTCGTTTCAAAGCAATAGGGGCTGAGCTGAGAGCCACGGATGGCGATCTCCTTTGCATCGCCAAATGATATGTCTCTGTTCGAAAGCATAAATGCGAAGGGGATCCGGGCGCTTGCCCCGGATCCTGCTCCGCTGCTGGGGATTAGAAATAGGTATCGTAGTATTCCTGAGCATTGGTTGCGTCGATCACAGTAATGGGCATGTACTGGATCGGCTCCTGATCGATGCCCTTCCAGAAGTTGTAGGCCAATCATTGCATCCGCATGGGCAGCAGCCGCCCAAGCCATTGTGCACCGCCGCCGAGGCCGCCGCATACAGCTCCTCGCCAAGCCCAGCCTCGTCCGAGGGCAGGTTGTCGAACACAAGCTGCAATGCCGTGAACATCTTCTCGCCAAGGTGTATGTTGTAATCATGCTCCACAGCCTCGAGCATCGACTTCTCCCCCCCATCCCCTGCAAATCCAGCAGAAAGCGCATGGCATGCCTGCGCAGGCTCTCGTTGATCTTCTCGGATTCCTCGTCCGTTCGGGTCAGCTTCTCTCGGTCGGCACGGTCGCCGTCCAGCTTCTCCCGCGTGCGACGCAGCACATTCTCCAGCTCCTCACGGCTGATGGGCTTGAGCAGGTAGTCCTCCGCATCATTCTGGATGGCTCCCTTGGCAAAGTCAAAGGAGCGGTAGCCGCTGATTACAATAAGCCTCGTCTTCTGGTTCAGCACGCGCAGCTTCTGCATCAATGCGATACCATCCATGCCCGGCATGCGCACGTCCAGCACGATCAAGTCAAACTCACGCTCGCTGGCCTGCCTGTACGCTTCATCGCCATTGTGGCATACGGCAACGATCTCCATATCAAACTCTGCCCAATCCACCAGCCGGGCAAGCAACACCGTGATGTAGATTTCGTCGTCCGCGATCATTACCTTGTACATGCTTTTCTCTCCTTGGCAGCAGGTTCAGCAAGCTACCCCATTATATCCTATTTTTATTTTATCATTCCCTTCTAACAAATGTAGGCAGAACAGTTGCATTGTTTGCACAATATTTTGCACCCTCTGCGTAAATATCTTAATATCTCAAACCAACTTCTCCATCGCCTAACGCAAAGCTTAATATATCAAACCATGCCGCAGCCAAGTATATCAGCAGGCACGATAAAAGCCTCCGCATTGAAGCGAAGGCTTTGGTTTCATATGCTTTTTATTCCTCAGGTATCCAGACGCTGCCGCTCCACCAGCTCGGCGAATACGCCGCCCTTGGCAACCAGCTCGTCATAGGTACCATCCTCCACTATCTTGCCTGCATCCAGAACCAGTATCCTGTCGCACTGGCGAATGGTGGAAAGCCTGTGGGCGATCACAAGGCGGGTACACTTGAGCCTTGCCAGCGCATCGGAAACCTGCCGCTGGGTGATGTTGTCCAGCGCGCTGGTTGCCTCATCGAAGATCAGTATCTTCGGCTTGGGTGCAATGGCGCGGGCGATCATCAGCCGTTGCCGCTGACCGCCGGAAATGCCGCCGGAGCCCTCGGAGATCATGGTGTTCATGCCCATGGGCATCTGGCGAATCTCATCGGCAATGCCAGCCATCTCCGCAGCCTCCCACGCGCCATCCAGCGTAAGATCCGGCGCCGATATGGCGATGTTGGAAAAGAGGTCGCCTTGGAATAGCTTGCCGTTCTGTATCACCGCGCCGATATGGCTGCGCAGCGACTTGAGATCAAGGCTGTTTATATTCTTGCCGTCGTAGTAAATAGCGCCCTTTTGTGCCGTTTCAAAGCCCAGCAGCAGGCGTACCAGCGTGGATTTACCGCAGCCGGTCTTGCCCACGATGGCCACATACTGCCCCGAGCGTATCTTCAGCGACATGCCATCCACGATCATCGGCATGTTTTCATTGTATCTGAAGGATACGTTATCCAGTTCAATGCTGCCGGAAAGGCGGGAAACCACGCTCTTCTCCGCCGAGAACTCGGGCACGGCATTGAAGATGGGCTTGATCTTCTCAAGGATGGGCTTGATCTGCGCGATCACAGCAGCCAAGCCAGCCAGCGAGGCAAACGCGCCGGAAACCATGCCATAGGCGCTGGTAAAGGCATAGTAATCCGCCACAGCCACGTTGTCCCTGAGTGCGAAATAATAGATCACGATGCTGCCAACGGAGGCGATCAGCGCGGTAAGAGTGGCGTTCATCTTCAGCAGCAGCGGCGGCCGATAGGTCAGCTTTGCCTCCTGCGCATAGAGCTTGAGCCACTTGGCAAAGGCTCGCTTCTCCGAACCAGCCAGCTTGATCTTCTGCACGCCAGTAATGAGCGAGTAGGTCAAGCCGCTGTTCTTGGAGCTTACCTCCAGCATCTGCCGCTGCCTGCGGCTCTCCATCGATGTGGTAAGTAGCGTAAGCAGCAGGGTCAGCAGCACCACCAGCAGCGCAGGCGCAGCCAGCCCCGGCGCAAAGGTGAAAATCTGCCCGATATAGATCAGCGAAAATAGCGATGATACGCCGCTGGTAAATATCGTATTCACCAGCATGGTGCTCAGCTCGTTCACATAGCAGGTAATGCTCGCCAGCTCGCCCGCGCTGTAATCCTTGAAAAATTCCGCCGGTAGGTTGAACACACGCGCCATCGTCGCCGCCTGCACATATACGTCCAGCTGCGTGCTTATGCGCGATACCAGCATGTTCTGTATCATCTGTATCATCAGCGTGCTGATCGATACGCTCACGGAAAACGCCGTTATGGCGATCAGCAGCTTCAGGCTGCCGCTGGCAAGCACGCTTGTGAAGATCAGCTGCGTGATCCTTGGCGTCAGCAAACCAACCAGCGTCACCAATAGGCAGGCTGCGATCAGCATCACTGCCACGCCGCGGGGAATGGCCTGCCATATGTATTTCAGCAGCTGTGCCGTGCCAATGCGCTCCAGCGGAAACGGCTTGTAAAAGCATATGGCGTCGCCGTCAAAGAGCTGCGCCGTCCGCTCGTTCAGCCGCATGCGCTTGCCGCTCTCGGCATCCAAGAATGTATAGCCAAATAGCTTGTTCGGGATCAGCGCAACCACGCTGCCATCCTCCCGCATCGCCAGCATCGGGCCGATCGCATGCTTGTACCAGCCCTTTTCCAGCGTCACACGCCTGCGCATCACGCCATAGGGACGCATCAGGTATTCCAGCTGCTGGTCAATATCCTGCACGCTGTCGGGTATCTCCCGACTCTTGAAGTGGTAATAAGAAAGGATCTCCTCTATGGCTCCCTTCGCCTGCATCCGTGCGTCGCCGGGAGCAAAGCCCTCTCGGCTTCCAAGGATAGAGGCGGCTAGCCCCACATAGGCATCGTGAAGGGTTTCATTATCTCGAGCCCTGCGCTGCCTAATTTGTTCATCAAACCAACCCATCGCGCTCCCTCCCCTCAGTCGTTGGATACCAGCTGCGCATAGGCGCCGCCGCGGGCGTAAAGCTCATCATGCGTGCCGCGCTCCACGATCTTGCCATTGTTCATCACAATGATCTCGTCGCAGTCGCGTATCGTGGAGAGCCTGTGGGCGATTACGATGCAGCTTATGCCGCGCTTGACCACGGCGTTTACCACCTCGTATTCCGTCTTTGCGTCCAGCGCGGAGGTTGCCTCGTCCATTACAATGATGGTAGGATCCTGCGCCAGCACGCGGGCAATCTCCAGCCTCTGCCGCTGACCGCCGGAAAAATCGCGGCCACCCTCGCTGAGGCGATAGTCATAGCCGCCGTTGCGCAGCATGATATCATCGTGGATCTGCGCATCGCGGGCAGCAAGGATCATTTCAAAATCCTCAATGGAGGAGTCCCACATCTTGATGTTGTTTGCTATGCTGTCCTCGAATAGCACGATATCCTGATCCACCACAGAGAGCGAGCCTGTGAACACGCTCCTGTTGATTTCGGAAATCGGCTTGCCGTCAAAGAGTATCTCGCCGCTCCACGGCGCATATAGACCGGAGATCAGCTTCGACAGCGTGGACTTGCCGCAGCCGGAGGGGCCCACGATGGCAACCTTCTTGCCCGGCTCCAGCACCATGCTAAAGTCCGTTATCAGCGGCGGAGCCAGCCTTGAATAACCAAAGCTTACGTTGCGCAGCTCCACCGTGCCGCTCAGCTTGGCATAGGAAATGTCCTCGTCGTCGCCATCCTCCTCGGGAGCAAATACGCTGCTCTGGGGATACTGCATCACGTCCTCCACGCGCTCCATCTCGCTTCGCATCTCCTGAAGCCCCTGACCGGCGTTGATCAGCGTCACCGCAGGGGCGGTAAAGGCGCTCAGGAAGCCTTGGAACGCCATGATCATACCGGCGGTAAAGCTGCCGTTCATGGCTAGATACACGCCCAGCATCAGCACAGCCGTGCTGGTGAGGGTGGATATCAGCGCGGGTATGCTGCCCAGATACTGGTTCAGCTGGGCATAGCGCACGTTCTGGGTGTTCACGCTCGCCTGATAGCCTGCCCAGCGGGCAAAGTAACCGTTCTCCGCGCCGCTTGCCTTGATGGTTTCGATCATCTCAATGCCGGCAACGGTGCTGCTGTTGAGCTTGCCCATATCGCGCATCTGCACGCGGGTGATGTTCACACGCTTCTTGGATATGAGCCGCGCCATCATGAGGTTCAGCAGTATGGAAAGCACGCCAACCAGCGTCAGCAGCACGCTGTAGCGCAGCATAACCACCAGATAAAAAACCATCGTCAGAGCATCCAATGCTAGCGGAGCAAAGCTGTTTACCAGCTCGCCAGCAATGCTTGCGTTGCTCATCTGCCTGCTCTGGATATCGCCAGCCATGCGCTGGGAGAAGAACTCCATCGGCATGTGCAGCACGTGCCATAGGAAGCTAGTGCTGCCCACCGCAGCCATCTTGCCATTGAGGATATTGGAGTAGATCGCCTCCACCGCGCCGATCACCAGCTCAACTGCCGCCAGCACGCTCAGCATAATCAAAAATGGCATTGCCCACTCCGGGTTCTCCCCCGTGAGCAGCCGATCCACAAACACGCGGGAGAAGGCTGGCTTCACGATTCCCAGCAGCACGCCAACCAGCGAGGTAAGCGCCACGAAGATCACAGCCGTGCGTGCGCCAACCAGCCGCTTCTTTGCATATTCCAGCATGCTCTTAGGCTTGCCGCCCGGTTCAAAGCCCTCGCCCGGCTCGATCATCAGGCAGATGCCTGTAAATGATCTGTCAAACTCCTCCATCGGCACGGCAACGTTGCCGCGGGCAGGGTCGTTTATCATTGCTTTGCCCTTCTTGAAGCCGCAAAGCACCACAAAATGATTGAAATCCCAGTGAATGATGCAGGGGAACTTGCCCTTTTCCTTCAGCATCTCCGGCTCATAGCGGAAGCCCTTTGCGGTAAAGCCATAGCTGCGCGCCGCAACCAGCACGTTTTTGGCATTGGAGCCGTCGCGGGACACGCCGCAATCGCTCCTGAGCTGCTCAAGCGTGACCCACTTTCCATAGTATGCCATCACCATGGCGAGGCTGGCCGCGCCGCACTCCAGCGCCTCCATCTGCATCATAACGGGTACCTTAGCGTAGCCCTTCATCACGGGCTGCGGAACCTTCGTCTTCTTCATTGCCGCTTCCTCAGTTCGCCACAAAGCTCATGGGCGATACGCTGTCCACGATCACTTCCGCCGCATACATGCCTGCATCCAGCTCGCCTTCGAGGGTCGCCTCGCAAAGCCAGTCGCCCTCTTCAAAGCCACCCATATGCAGAAGCAGCGCATCCATGCTCTCATCCGCTGCAATGGGCGTGCTGCTGATCTCGGCTATGCTGCACTGCGCATTGCCCACCGTTACCTTCATGCCGGCCGCCGCATCCGCCGCATCTGCCTCGCGAAGGTAGCAAACCAGCCTTCCATCCGCGCTCACTACGCAGGCAGGCACCGTAGTTTCCAGCCTGCCCAGCACGCCCCAAACCAGCGTTCCAGCCAGCAGCACCAGTACCGCAGCCAAAATCAGCCATACGCTGGGGTTCGCCACGCGAATATAATCGTTGAGCTGCTCCGGCGAGGATATCCTATCCAAGCTCTTCTTTCTAAAGATCTGCTTATCCATTGCAATACACCGCCTCTCTATTTATTTCCAGCCGCCATCATAGCAGCTTTGTTATTTCTATTATATATGAATATTCACAAAAACAAAAGCAGGTATGCCAAATTATCTTCCATTATTATGCTTTTTGGGGCAAAAGCGTGCATTCATCGGTCATTCTTGCCGCTGCGCAACCATCCGCAACAGGCAAGCCCGCCGCCCAGCGCCCTATGGCTCCAGAAAGCGCTGTAGCTGCCGCAGCGCCCTTGCATGGGTGAGCTTTACTGTGGCATAGGATAGCTGGAGCTTCTCTGCAATCAGCCGCAGCGTATCCCCGCTGTAGTAATGCAGCAGTATCACGTCCCTCTCGCCTGCTCAGCCCCTCGAGGGCGTCCGCAAGCCTATCCAAGCTTTCCTCCCGCAGCAGCCGCTCATCAACCCGCTCCGCACATGCCAGCTCCTCTGGAAGCACGCCGGTGACGCGCTGCGTGCGATAATAATCGATTACCGTATTACGCGTGATCGCATAGATCCATGTCGATGGGCTGGCGCGGTTTGCGTCGAAGCTATCCCATTTTTTATATGCCTTGAGAAATACGTTGGAAACCAGATCCTCCGCATCATGGGCATTCGGCACCTTGCCCGATATGTATCTGCTCACCTTGTCCCGGTAGCTGCGATACATCTCCTCCCACGCCGCCGTATCTGCCTTCATTTCTTCTCCTCCGGCTGCTTGCGGCGGATATCTGTATCGCCAGCAGCATTCACAAAGCCCAGCTCCTCCTCCGTCAGCGCAACACCGCAGTCGTCCTCTGCCTCGCGCAGCATGGCATCCAGCCGTGTGTTCCCAACAAAGCGCTGTAGGTCAAGCAGAGTGGGCAATATCTGTTCCATATGCTTCATTTTGTCCTTTCCTCTCATTTCCCCAGACTGGAGTCAAGCGCATTCCTCCTGCCTGCATCTCCCGATCCATCGGTAGTTCTTTTTTATACGAAGCAAGCACAGCGATGGCTAATCCACTCAAGGAATATTTTAAGCCCTTTAGCCGCGACGGTCAATCTTTTTTCGATGCTGGAATCGCACAAAGGCATGCTTTTTCACCCATACCAAGCCAACAGACAAACAACAACAGGACAAGCTCAAGCCAAGCGCAGACCAACAACAGGTCAATACCCAAATGTACATAATATGGCACTCAATTGAGCAAAACCGCCGGCGATTTCTACACGATAATCTTGCTATTTGGGATAAAAAAGGAAAGAGCCTCCTCGCATGGAGGAAACTCTTTCCACGGTTCGATATTTACTTATTCAACGCCCATAATCAGGTTCATGGTGTACATTTCCAGCTGCTCGAACTTGCGCTCGGCAACCAGCTTGTTGGTATAGTCGTAGTCCCACTTGGCGACCTTCTCCTCCAACGCCTTGAAGACATTCAGGCTGTTGCGCAGATGCTCATAGCTGTCCTCGTCGGAGGTGGTGCGCATCGCCTTCACATCCAGACCAACATACTCGCCCTTGCTGCCATAGTTATTTTCAACCAGAACCTTCACCTGATTGAAGGCAGAGCGCAGGTTTTCCACGCCGAAGCTCTTGTCCTGATCGTAGCGGATGCCATTCTGGTCGTTGAGGTGAACGGTGAACAGCTTATCGAAAGCCAGAGCAAAGCCAATCTCATTTGCCGGATCGAGGCCAGCCAGAATGGCATGAGCAGATTCCAGATTGCCGCCGACACGCTTGGGATCGATGGTGGCTGCGGACACGCCCATTACATGACCCATGGTGCCGCAGATGGAGCGGTCGATAGGCTCGTTGGGCTTGGGCTCGATGCACACGCGGATCTTCTTATCATACTCCAGCATCTTGTTGATGGCTTCCACAAGCTGCTTGGTTGCCCATACAGGGCTCTTGCTCTCGGCGCAGAGGGTGCCTTCACGGGCGAGCCACAGCACGATCAGGTCGGTTCCCAGCTCGTTAGCGATATCGATGGAGCGATAGGCACGCCACATGGCAAACTCGCGATCCTCTTCGCGGGTGCTCATGAAGCCGCCATCCTGCGTATGGGGATCCATCCACAGGCGGGGTGCTACGAACTCAGCCTTCAGGTTATACTTGTCCAGCAGCTTCTTTACGCCGCGGGCATACTCCTTGATCTCCTCATCGGTCATGTTATTCATGTTCGGCACGGCGTCGTCATCGTGGAACTGCACGGCGGAGAAGCCCAGCTCAGCAAACTTGGCAAACTTGGTTTCCAGATCGATGGGCTTGCGGGTCTCGGGGCCATAGGAATCAGCGCCGGTATGAACATTCCAAGGACCGACAGAAAATTTAAACTTGCTCATGGGTTATCCTCCTTAAAACTTGTTAATCAACAGCTGTTGATTGGATTATAAAACCATAGATGCTCATTGTCATTTACATTTCTGTGATTAAGGGACGATTATCTTGCTATTTTGGTTCGTCATGCTGCCCTGCCTCATCCGCATTTAGATATTCATTGAGCCACATCAGACCAATATTTTCCGATGCATAGGACTGACTCTCCGCATCAGAGCTTCTTGGCATCGTGTCCATCCTGTGCGACAGCTTAAACTCTCGCGGCAGGCATCCAAACTGCTTCTGAAACATACGATTCATATATTTGACGTCAGAGAAGCCGCATTCAAGACTGATATCCGTAAGATTCATGTTCCCTCTTAGAACATGCTGAACCGCCTTTTCAAGCCTCAAATCGTTCAAATACTCCTGAAAGGACATCTTCAGGTTCTGGCGAATGAAGTGGGACAGATAGGTTTCCGAAATATCCTCCATCTTTGCTATATCGCTCAATAGGATATGCTCGGAATAATGCGCGTCGATGTATTCCATAACCCGCATCAGCCGCGTCATTTTCCTTTTCGTGCTGCGATAAATGGATTCATCATAGCGACGGTAAGGTACATTATCCAACAGCCAGCGGAAGAGGTGGCATATCGTTTCCATGCAATAGAGGAGGCTCAGATCGCTATTATCAAGATAGCTGTACACAACATTCATGAACAGCTTTCTCAGCTCTGCATTTTTCTCCGCAGAAAACAGGCTACTCAGGTCATTTTCCATGACCTCCAGATTTCGGAAAAGGTGCAGATAATCTTGGCAAAAATGATTGGATACCTGGAGATAAGCAACCCTCAAGCCCGTTGTTCCAGTCGTCACAATATCATGCGCTTCATTTGCATTGACAAAGAACATGGAATCCCTTTGAATCTTGATCTCCCTGTTGCCAACATTCAAAACGCCCAGCCCGTCCAGCACGAGTCCCATTTCCATCTCCCGGTGAACATGCGGTTTTCTGAAGGTAATGTCAACAAACCCAACCTTTACATGGTTCAGCTTTGGATACGCTATGTATTCATATTCTCTCATGTTGGGCATATTCAAAACCTCCAAATTGATGTGTGGCGGAGATGCTCCTCCAATCCCGCTTCGCTAACCGCGCAGCCGGAATCTGCAAGCAGCTTACTGATCCGAAGCTCGCCTGCATGCACAGCCCTATCTCAATTTCTCATACAGATCCATTGCCTCAGCATAGCTGCGCATGCCCTCGGTCGCACCCGGCTGGCTCAGTGAGCAGGCCGCTGCCGCAGTGCCCAGTTGGATGGCCTCGGACAAAGAAAGCTCCTTCCACGCGCCATAGAGCACGCCTGAGCAGAAGGCGTCGCCAGCGCCTACCGAGCCCTTGATATAATCCGCCGGAAGCTTCAGACCGGGGATCTCGACATAGCAATTGTTCTCATCCAGACCAAAGCCACCCTCAGGACAGTGGATAACTGCCCATGTGGTCACGCCCATCGCCTTCATTGCCTTCAGCGCCTCGGGCAGGTTTTCGCGAATCAGCCTTCCTTCGCCGTCCAACAGCTGGATGCCTGTGCTCGCCTGTGCCTCAACTTCATTGATGATGCAATAATCCGTATACTTCAATGCCGGCGGCACGATATGGTGGAAGCGCTCGCTCGCCTCCGTCACCACATCGATGGAAGTCTTGATGCCCTTCTCTTGCGCAGTGTGCAAAAGCCTAGCCATCTTCGTGCCATATTCGTCGTCCGGCGCGTCCAGTGCGTCCAGAAGCAGTATATATCCAATGTGCAGTATGCTCACATCCAGCTTATCCCAATCGATATCCATCTCGCAGAAATCGGCGTTGGCTCCCCTGCATTGATAGAAGGATCGCTGCTTGCTTATCTCATCCGCCATTACCAAGGTAAAGGAGGTGGTGCCCTCGCGCTTTACCTGATCCAAGTTGATGCTGGGATAGAGCCTAAGCTTTTCCAGAACGAAGTCGCCCGCTTCATCGCAGCCGATCCTTCCCAGCGCCGTCAGCGGCAGGCTGGAATCCAGCGCAGCCAGATCAATGATATCATTGCACAGGCAGCCGCCGGTGGAACGGGAAACATTTCCCGTAATAGTAACCAACTCGCCCGGCTTGGGAAAACCATTGATGGGATAGAGCATATCCACGATCATGTTTCCAGCCACAGCAATACCCTTTTTTGCTTTCATTTCGATCGCTCCTCGATTTGTGAACTGCGGGTTATGCACGCTTTACAGACTTGCGGTTGATAAAATAGGCTCGAATCTGCGGTCCGCAAATCTGGATTACGATGGCGATAATCAGTATCATGCCCTTGATGGCATTGTTGATAAGGGAATCCACCTTGATCGCCGCAATGATCTTATCAATAATGGTATAGGACAGAGTGCCGAAAATGATTCCAGCAAAGTGACCCTTGCCGCCAGACATACTGATGTTGCCCAATACAACCGCAGCAATGGCATACATTTCATATCCAACGCCCGTGGTTGCCGGATCGACATTGCCCTGCATTGCAAGCCACATTACAGCTGCGATACCAACCAGCAGACCAGTGATCGTATAGACGGACACGCGATTCCAAGAAACGCTGATGCCAGCCATGTGCGCCGCCTTTACATTGGAGCCGATGGCAAACAGGCGCTTGCCATATTTGGTGGACGTGGTAAGGTAGATCATGAAGATGGCGATAATCAGGAAGATCACGCCGCAGGTGGGCAGGGTCAGGATCTTGCCATTGCCGAAGCTATACATGGCATTGCGTGCGTCGGTGGTAAGCATCTTAAAGGTGTTGCCAGCCACACCCTTGATATCGTTAGGCAGACCATTGCAGGTGTATTGCGCCACGGAGCGGAAGATCAGCTGCGTCGCCAGCGTGGCAATGAATGCGGGCATTCCAGCCTTGCCGATCATCATGCCATTCAAGAAGCCCAGCAGCGTACCGGCGAAGAGACAGAAGAGCACCGTCAGCGGTATGCTGTCCGTCAGGTTAAACACAATACAGCCGAAGCTTGCCACAAAGCTGAGCATGGAGCCGACGGAAAGATCAATATCACCTGTGATAATAACCAAGCCCATGCCGAAGCTCACCAGACCAATGGCTGCCGAGTGACGCAGGATATTTGTTACACCAGTCCAAGTCAGGCTGCTGCTGACCAAATAATAAACGATGAACAATGCGATAAAAATAAAGACATAGAGGTATTTACCGATGGAAAAGCCTCTCTTTTTGTCTGCCTTTGCTGTCATACTCATGCGTTCTCTTCCTCCCCATCTTTAATTGCGTTGGTTGCGTACATCATCGCGGTATGCTCAGTGATTTCATCATGAGAGAGTATCTTCACAATCCTGCCGGAATAGAAGACTGCACAGCGGTCTGCTACGCGCTGCAATTCGGGAATCTCCTGCGTGTTGTACACAATCGTCTTCCCCTGTCGGGCAAGTCGCAAGATTAGTTTGTATATCTCTGCCTTAGCGCCCACATCAATGCCCTGTGTGGGGTTATCAAGCAGCAGTATTTCCGCATTGGTATTCAGCCAGCGACCGAAGAAAACCTTCTGCTGGTTGCCGCCGCTCAAGGAAAGGATCAGGTTATCGCAATGCTCTGCCTTGATATTCAAGCTTTGCTTCTGCTCCTGATAGCGGCTGATTTCCCTGTTCTTGATGATGTGGGGGCGCCGTGCAGAAAGCTCGTGCTCGGAGAGGTACATGTTTTCAAGGATGGTCATATCCGGCACCACGGAGTTTTCCTTACGGTTTGCCGGCAGGAAGGCTATGCGGCGCTTCATGGCGCTATGGATGCTACCATGGTGCAGCGGCTTTCCTTCGATTTTCACGCTGCCATCATAGGCAGGCAGCTCGCCAAACACGCACTGCATAACCTCGCTGGCGCCAGAGCCTTGCAGACCCGTAAAGCCGACGATCTCGCCCTTGCCGATTTTCAGCGTGACATCCTCAAAGCCGGGACCGCTCATGTGCTCCAGCTCCAAAACCGGTGCGCCGATGGGACGGGTTTCATAGATCTCCGCACCAGAAAAGCTGCTGCCAACCATGGTGGCTGTGACCTTCTGGGGCGTCGTATCGGCGATATTGCCGGTCTGTATAAACTCGCCGTTCCGAAGCACCGTATATCGATCCGAGATGCGGAAGATTTCCGGCATTTTATGCGAAATGAAGATGAAGGACTTTCCCTCCGCCTTCAACTTATTGACAATTCCAAATAGATGATCGATCTCCTCGTTGCTCAACGCCGTCGTGGGTTCATCCAAGATCAGCAGCTTTGCCTCAAAGAAAATTGCCTTGGCAATCTCCAGCAGCTGCTTTTCACTGGTGTTTAGCTGCTCCACCAGCGCGTCAGGATTGATCGATACACCCAGCTTTTCAAAAACCTCGCTGCAACGGCGGATCATTTCCCGCTTTTTTAGCGTTCCCGTTTTACCAACGAGTTCCTTATTGAAGAAGATATTTTCATAAACCTTCAGGTCATTGAACAGGTTCAGCTCCTGATGAACGAATGCAATGCCCATGTTCTCCGTTTCGGAGATTGAGCTGCCCGTAACATTCCGGCCATCGAAGGTCACTGTGCCGGAATCCAGCTGATATACACCTGTCAGGATGTTCATAAGCGTGGATTTACCCGCGCCGTTCTCGCCGAGCAGCGCGTGAACCTCGCCTGCCTCGATTTCGAGATTCACATTTTTTAGCACCTGCACCCCGACAAAGGACTTGCAGATATCATGCATTTCCAAAATACGCATAGCTTTCCTCTCCGCTATCTGACATAGGTGGCACTCCGCGCCGGAAGTGCGAAATGCCACCTTACTGAAACTATTGATTCAATTTAGGATTCAGTCGATTATTCGAAACCGACGTAGCTGGTTACGTTGGAGGCATCTACGCACTCGGCAGACTTCACATCGTCCTGTACGACTTCGCCACCATCGAAGTAGGTGATCAGAGCATCCACAGTTGCCTGAATCATGGCCGGCGGATAGGTAACGGACATGATGCCAGAGAACTTCGGAGTGATATCGGTGTAGCTGGCAGAATCGCCGCGCAGGATGGCATACACTGCCTCAGCGCCACCGCAGCCGGTCATGAAGGGGCCATTGGCAAGGAAGGCTTCCTTGGTGGTCTCGTCGATAGCGGAGCCCTCGAGAGCATCCAGCACGCCCAGGATGTAGCCGTCGTCCCAGCCTGCGATATACTTGGTATCGGCATTGGCGGAGTCAGCCATGTAGTTTTCAAATGCCTGCTGGCAGTTTGCCTGAGACCAGCCCAGTACGCCGGAGAAGGTCACGGAATCCAGAGAGGACCAAGGCTCTGCGATGTACTCGCCCATATAGGGGGTCTCGCCCAGCAGATACTGCTTGAAGCCGTCATCGCGGTCGGTGCCAGCGGAGGAATTGTCACCCTCGTTTACGTAGCACTTGTCGCCTTCCTTCATGCCGTTGGATACCAGATAGGCAGCTGCGGCAGCGCCGATCTCGATATTATCATACTTGATGTTGGAAACGGCTGCGGGAGCAACAGACTCGATGATGCGGTCTGCGGCGGAGTAGGCGATGCCAGCGTCGATCAGCTGCTGAATTGCATTCTCAACGGTGGGATCCTGGGGCAGCATGGCAACTGCGATCTGGCTTGCGTCGGTGCAGTTGGCAACGATGTCCTCGATCTGCTGAATCTGCTCGCTTGCGCTGCCGGAGGTCTGGAGAACCGCAGTATAGCGGCCTTCTGCGTTAACTTCATCTACCTTTGCCTGTGCGAATACGCCGATGGCGCCGGTCCAGCCGTGATCCGGGTTGGGAGTCAGTACGTAAATCGTCTGGCCTTCAGCCAGCGCCGCAACGCTGAGCATCATGACCGCTACAAGCAGGATGGCAAACAACTTCTTCATGTTCATAACCTCTTTTCTTTATTTTTACCGCCGAAGCGGCAAGGTTCCTCTTGAAATTTCGAAGCAAACTACCTTTGCAAGGCTCCGATATGGGATCACTGGTTCTTGATCGCGTCGTCAAACGCCACATCGGAGGGCGAGAAGTTGATCTTTTTGGTGAACTCGCATGCCTCAGTGCCGCCGAAAACGCGCTCCATGCCGCTGTCCTCCCACTCGATGGAAAGCGGGCCATCGTAGCCGATCTGGTTCAGTGCACGGATGATGTTGTCGAAATCAATATCGCCATGTCCGGGAGACACGAAATTCCAGCCGCGGCGCTGATCGCCAAAGGTGATGTGGCTGCCCAGAATGCCGTTGCGGCCGTTCAGATTCAGCTTGGCGTCCTTCACATGCACATGGTAAATGCGGTCTGCGAAATCCAATACGAAGATCTGCGGATCGAGTCCCTGCCAAATCAGGTGGCTGGGGTCGAAGTTGATGCCCAGCGTGGGACGATGGTCAAATACCTCAAGCAGCTTCTTGGTGCTCCAATAGTCGAAGGCGATCTCCGTGGGATGCACCTCCAGTGCAAGCTTCACACCGCAGGCGTCGAACTCGTCCATGATCGGGGACCACAGCTCCTTGACCTTCTGATAGCCCTCCTCCACCATTGCCTCGGAGGTCTGCGGGAAGGAATACCAATACTTCCAGATCGGGGAGCCCATGAAGAAGGTGACTACATCCACGCCCATTGCCTTTGCGGCGTGAGCGGTGTACTTCATCTCCTGAATTGCCCACTTCTGGATCTCCTCAGGCTTGCCGGCAAATTCTGCGGGAGCAAAGCCATCCAAACGGCTGTCATAGGCGCCGGGCAGGGTATCCACCACACACTGACCTGCCAGATGGTTGCTGATTGCCCAGCAATTGAGGTCATACTTCTTCAGCGTGTCCTTTACAGACTGAACATAGGCAGGATCCTCAGCGGCCTTCTTCATGTCCAGATGCGCTGCGGAGAGCTCCAAGCCCTCATAGCCCATCTGCTTGCCAAGCCTGCAAATCTCCTCCAGCGGCAGATCGCCCCACTGGATCGTGAACAACGTTACCGGTCTAGACATTGCAAAAATCCTCCTTTATGTTGCTTCTATATGCTCTTGAATTACAGCTCCACCCAAACATTGCCTTCCTCGTTGGACTTCAGGCACGCATGAACAAACTTCACGCCCTCAGCGCCATCCTCCACCGTCTGGAAGTCGATCATATCAGGGGTAAAGCTGCCGTCTGCCTTGGCGCGGATGCACTCCATGAAGGAGCGGTACAGGTTGCCCATTGCCTCCAGCCAGCCTTCGTTGTGTCCAGAGGGCAGCCTGCCATACTTTGCTGCGTCATCCTCGATGCCGCCGTTGCCACGATGCCGCTCGATCAGCGTGCCGTCGCGGGTCACCATCAGCACCTTCTCGCAATCGGTCTGCTTCCACTCGATGGAGCCGTTCTCGCCGTAGATGCGCACGGCAAGATCGTTGTCCCTGCCGATGGCAACCTGCGTCGTCCAATAGGAACCAACGGCGCCGCCCTCATATTCCACCAGCACCAGATCATTATCATCCAGCACGCGACCGGGAACCAGCTTGTCCATCTTTGCCAGCACGCGCTTGATCTTCAGACCCGTCATCATGGAAACCATGTTCTCCACATGGGTACCCAAGTCGCCCAAGCAATTCACGCCGCCGGACTGCTTCGGATCGCAGCGCCACTCGCCCTGCTTGCCGCCCCACTCGCCTTCATAGGCCAGCCAGCCCTGGGGATACTCCGCCATGACGGTGCGGATCTTGCCCAGCTTGCCTGCCTCGATGAAGCGGCGCACATGCTTTGCAGTCACATGACCGGTGTAGGTATATGTCACCATGAACAGCAGATCCTTTTCCTTTGCCAGAGCAACCAGTTCATCCGCCTGCTCCACGGTCAGGCAGAGGGGCTTATCGCAGGAAACATTGATGCCAGCCTCAAGAAACGCCTTGCACACCGGATAATGACTTACGTTCGGCGTAACCACAACGACATAGTCCAGCTTGCCTGCCTCGGCCTTTGCCATCTCCTCAAAGCTGGCATAGCAGCGCTCCGGGGCTACGCCCAGCTCTGCGCCGGTCTCGCGGCACTTTTCAGGCGTGCGGGAAAAGCAGCCAGCAACCAGCTGAGCCTGTCCATCCAGATTGATGGAGCGACGATGTGCATCGCCGATAAAGCTGCCCGGGCCGCCGCCGATCATACCGTAATTGAGTTTTTTCATTTTAGTCCTTCCTTTCTCTGCATTATTCGTTGTATATTACAATCAGTTCATAATCTAGGCACGTTAGCAATATCAAATGCTCGCCATATCCATAAACAGCATCGATACGCCTATGTTTTTAACAATTCAAATATAGCACAATTAACATTTATCATAAATGACAACCTTGCTATTTTCTAAAGATTATTTTGCTGTTTTGATGCTTTTATATCAGGTCAATGATCGTCGCTTTTTTTATTTCCATTTTGAGCCACGCGCAGTGCAATGCTGCAACATCACTCACCTACGCCGTATAAAAAAAGTGCAGCTCCTTAGCTAGAACTGCACTTTTAAGTGGAGGTGCCACCCGGATTCGGACCGGGGAATGAAGGTTTTGCAGACCTTTGCCTTACCACTTGGCTATGGCACCAATAAAATGGAGCGGTAGACGAGACTCGGACTCGCGACCTCCACCTTGGCAAGGT
>CAYWLE010000007.1:0-19239 GCA_964458825.1 uncultured Oscillospiraceae bacterium
CGGGAGCCAGACGGAAGAACTTCTTCACGGGCTCCTCCATGAAGTCCTCCTGCTCGATATAGGCATGCTTGGTGAAGCGCACGCAGCGGCTGCCAAGCTCGGGATGGTCGGGATGGTTTTCCACGGTGAGCTGATCCACCTTGCCCTCCTCCCAGTTGGTGAAGCTGAGCTTGAGGGGGTTGAGCACGGCCATGGCGCGGGGAGCGGTATCGGCAAGCGCCTCGCGCACGCAATGATCCAGCAGGTTGCCCTCGACGGTGGAATCTGCCTTGGCTACGCCGACGCGGCCCATGAAATCGATCACGGCGGAGGCAGGGTAGCCGCGGCGGCGCATGGCTGCCAGCGTGGGCATGCGGGGATCATCCCAGCCGGAAACCACGCCTTCCTCCACCATGCGGCGCAGGTAGCGCTTGGACATGACGGTGCGCTCGATATTCAGCCGGGCGAACTCGATCTGCCGGGGCGGCTGGTTAGTGACCTCGGCATGGGTGACGAACCAATCATAGAGGGGACGATGGATCTCATATTCCAGCGAGCAGAGGGAGTGGGTGATGCCCTCGATGGCGTCCTGAATGGGATGCTGGAAATCATACATGGGATAGATGCACCACTTATCGCCTGCGCGGTGGTGATGCATGTGCTTGATGCGGTACATGGTGGGGTCGCGCAGCAGGACGTTGGGGTTGGCCATGTCGATCTTGGCGCGGAGCACGCGGCTGCCATCCGGGAACTCGCCGTTCTTCATGCGCTGGAAGAGGTCGAGGTTCTCCTCGGGGCTGCGGTCGCGATAGGGGCTGTTCTTGCCGGGCTGGGTGAGGGTGCCGCGGTTGGCGCGCATCTCCTCGGGGGACTGGTCATCCACATAGGCAAGACCGCGGCGGATCATGCTGCAAGCGATCTCATAGAGCCTATCGAAGAAATCGGAGGCAAAGTAGAGGTTATCCCACTTGAAGCCAAGCCAAGAGATATCCTCGAGGATGCCGTCAACGAATGCCTTTTCCTCCTTGGCGGGGTTGGTATCGTCAAAGCGCAGGTTGCAGGAGCCGCCGTACTTCTTGGCAATGCCGAAATCCACGCAGATCGCCTTGGCATGGCCGATGTGCAAAAAGCCGTTTGGCTCGGGCGGGAAGCGGGTTTTGATGTGGTCAAAGCGGCCGCTTGCCAGATCCTGATTGATGCATTCCTCGATAAAGTTGCTTGTGCGTCTTACTTCATTCTCCATGATAATATCCCCCTGATGATTTATATGATATGCTTGGATATGCTTAGTTGGAATGATCGCTGCCTTGGCTGCCTTGGGGCAGGCTGGCGGCGATATTTGCATCGGCGGAGAGGACGCCGTGGGTCGCCTCATAGCTGTCCGGCATCCAGATGACCTCGGCGGCGTCCAGATCGGATATGCGGCTGAGCTCGCCGAGGAGCTTTTCCGCCTCGCCATCCTCCAGATAGACGGGCTGGAGGTTATTCTGCTTGGCATTGGAGGAAACCCGCGCCGGGATGAGGTTGATGCCCCAATCGGAAACGCTGCCATCGGGATCGATGCGGAAGGTCTGCTGGAAGACGATGCAGCGCATGTCCGTGGGCCGGGTATTGCCGCCGAAGCAGAAGTTGCCGAGGCTATAGATGACGTACTTGTCCTTGTAGCGGGCGATCTCCCCGCGGATGTGGGAATGGTTGCCCACGACGAGGTCTGCGCCGGCATCCACGATGAGCTTGCCCAGCCTGCGGGTGGTGCTGTCGTGACCGTCTTTAAGCTCCTCGCCCCAGTGGATGGACACGATCAGCAAATCGCACTTCTCATGCGCTGCACGCACGGCGGACTCGATCTCATCGGCTTCATAGTCCCACTCGGTGAAGCCGAGGTTGCCGATGGTTATGCCGTTAACCTCGCGATAATCCTCGTAGCCAAAGCCGCATACGCCCAGATTTTCAGCCTGAAGCGCGGCGGCGGTATCCTCAAGCCCCTGCTTTTTGAAATCATAGGCATGGTTGTTGGCAATATTGCAAACATCCACGCCGGAGCCGGAGAGGATCTGCGCATAGGCTGCGTCGCCACGGAAGTTGAAGGTTCTGCCGGAGCGCTTGGCGGTGGCTGTGGTGAGCGGACCCTCCAGATTGGCGAGGGTGAGGTCGTCCGCCTCGAAGAGCGCACGGAAGTTTTGCAGGTAATAATCCGCGCCGTTTTTCTCAAAATGGCTGCGGAAGCGCTTTTCGCCGTCGCCGCCGTCATTGGTATTGCCGCCGAGGGTGCAGTCGCCCACGGCAGTGATGGTGATCAGCTGCGGCTGGGGAGCCTGCGTAGGCTGCGGCGTAGGGGAGGGCGCTGGGCTGGGCATGGCTGTGATGGCAGGCGTAGCTGTGATGGCAGGCGTCGCCGTAGGCAGGACAATGCTATCCTGCGGATTTTGGCGAAGCCCTGTGGCAAGCAGCCAGACGAGGAGGATGAGCAGGGCGGCGGCAAGCGCCCCCAGCGCGATCCTTTGAGCGCGACGCCTGCGGCGCAGACGCATGCGCTGTGCCTTTGTCAGCCGACGTGGTTTTTTGCGTTCCTCCACAACCAACCTCCGCTTTGCTTTCGTGCATGGTTTTGCAGGATGCTGCGCTGCGGCGCGCCTGCATAGGATGGTCGGCGCAGGCTCCGCAGGAGAATCCCTTATCCTTCTTATTTTAGCACGAATGCGTAAATTTGTAAATGTTTAAGGCTGTAAAGTACGCGCTTGCTGCATTAAAAGATATGATGGGGGGAGAAAAAAGCAGGCGGTTTACCATCCGCCTGCTTTTGGCTTATGCAGCTTTATTCCAGAATCTGATAGGGGATATTCAGGATCTTTGCAACATTTTTCAGCTCCTCCACATAATCGCCATAGACGCCGTGGATGTGGTTGCAGGGATATTTCTCGATGAACTCTGCCGCCGGTACGGAGCACTTGGTGAAGGCGATGGGCCATGCCGGAGTGGCGGTGCCGCCAAGCTGCCACATCTTTTCCTCATCGAAGTGGACGATCTCGCCGGGAACGATGGTGAGGTAATAATCATCGCCCTTGCGCGCCAGACGAGCCAGCGTTACCTTGCCGGGCGCGGCAAAATGATGCACGCTGCCGCCGCCGGCGGGATAATCCTTGGATTCGGGGAAGAAGGACACGTGCTTGAGGTTTTCCTCGGGAATATCGCTTGCACCGGCATAGTAGGTGGCATGGGTGCCGGAATTGCCGAAGAACCAGCAATCCACGCTCTTTTCATAGTGGCGCACATCAGCAAAGAGCACGGGCGTGCGGGCGATCTCCTTGAAGAGCTGCATGGTGAGCGCGCCGTCCATATCCGATTCGGTAGCGGCGACGATAGGATCATGGGGGCCGTCCCAATCGTAGGCGTCGTTGAGGAAGGCTTCGGCAAGATCCATGGTGACGTACCAATCGGTGAGGTCGCCGTGCGCCTTGATGCCGATGAAGTCCAAGCAGCGCTCCTCAATGATCCGCCGCAGGGCATAATAGGAACGGATCTGGGTTTCCAGCTTCTGCGGGGTGAAGTTGGTATCGTTGTAGGCGATGTTGCCCACGCGAGCCTCCAGCCATTCGCGGGCATGGGTGACCTTTTCCTGATCGACCTCATTGCCATAGCGCATGATTTCATACTGCTCGATATTTTCCACATCGATGCCGAACATGCGCTGCCACTGGGCGAGGTTTGCCACGGTGGTATACATGCCCATGGGACGGGCGCCGAAATTACCATAGGTAATGCCGCGCAGGCGATTGACGGCGCAGGCGGCGCGGATGAATGCCATGACCTGCCGCAGCACATCGGGCTCCAGTATGGAGCCAAAGACGCGGTTATGAGGCTTGTTCAGCTGGTCGAGCGTGCCGGAGGCGGCCATCATGCCCACCATGCCGCACTCGGAGGGATGAATATTACAGAAGAGCAGATAGGGACCGGGAGCAAAATTTGTGGCGACGGCGGTGTACTGGGGATAGCACCAGATGGCATAGTTGAAGATCGTCATCTCCACGCCGCTCTGCTTGAGTAGCAGCGCCTGCTTCCGGGCGGCATCGTTGGAATCGATGGGAGCCTCGCCCTCCACGACCTCCACAAGACCCGTAGCCTCCAGCGCTTCCTTTATCTGCCGCTGGTAGTTCATGTTCATTTCATATTGCAGGTTATGCAGATAGGGTCGACCATCGGACATGGTAAGCAGACCAACCTTGTATTTCTTCACAGATATCTTCCCTTCTTTCTAAGGATCCATTTTTTGAAAACCCATTTTGGATCCAATATTCCCTTTTTGCTTTGTTTGGATAATGAGCGATAGCATCAGCCCTTGCTGCCCAGAGAGCGCTTGAGCGAATCAGTGACCATGGCAAGATAGATAACGATGCCGCGCACCACCGGGTAGAGGTATACATTTGCACCCAGCAGACCCAAGCCATTTTCGATGCTATAATAGAAGATCACGCCGACCAGCGCGCCGGGCATGATGCTGCCCACGCCGCCGGCAAGGGAGGTGCCGCCCAGCACGCAGGCTGTGATGGCGAGGAACTCGCTGCCCTCGCCGAGGCTGCCCGGCAGGAGGATGCCCACGTTGATGCACTGCATTGCGCCTGCAAGACCGGCAAGCATGCCGCTGAGAACGAACACGATGAACTTGGTGCGATCCACATCGATGCCGATGGTCTTGGCTGCGGCACGGTTGCAGCCGCACGCCTGCACGCGGCGGCCGAAGGCGCTGTAGCGATAGAGCAGGGTCATGGCGACGGCGATCAGCAGGCTGATGTAAACCAGCGGGGAGAGCCGCAGGAAGCGGAACTTAGCGAAGGTATGCACAGCCTTGTTGGTCATAAATTGCTCGCCGCCAGTGATCAGATAGCATAGGCCGCGCAGGGTAAACTGCATGCCCAGCGAAGCCATGAAGGCGTTGATCCGCAGCCGGACAACCATCGTGGCTGTGATCAGGCCGCAGATGGCGCCGGCGACCATGGCGATCAGGAAGGCGAGCGAGAGCGGCAGGTTGAGCTTGACCATCGCCAGCATCCACAGCGCAGCGGATACCGCGCCGACGGAGCCAACGGAGAGGTCGATCTCGCCCAGCACCAGCACATAGGTCATGCCGCAGGCATATACCAGCAGCGGAGAGGCATTGGTGAGCAAGCTCAGCAGGTTCTTTACCGTGAAGAAGTGCTTGCTCTGGGTACCATAAAACAGCCACAGCAGCAGGATCAGGATGTACAGCGCATACTGAATGATGAAGCTGCGAGCCTTCGATTTGGATGCTTGTACTTTCATAATACTACTTCCCCCTCATCGATCCAGCTAGATCAAACGCAAAGCTGCATCAGCGTATCCTTGTCGATCTCGTTCTTGTGTACCTCGCCGTTGAGCTTGCCGCGGTTGAATATGAGCACGCGGTCGCACACGGCGCTTATCTCCTCTATCTCGGAGGAGACGACGATGCAGGCGCTTCCCTGCTCGGCAAGCTCGCGGATCATCCTCTGGATCTCCGCCTTGGCGCCCACATCCACGCCGCGGGTTGGCTCGTCGATCAGGAACACCCTCGGCTTCTTCATCAGCCACTTGGCCATGATGATTTTCTGCTGGTTGCCGCCAGAGAGCGTGGACATCTGGGTATAAATGGAGGAGGTCTTCACGTTCAGGCGCTTGCAGTATTCCTCGCTGTCCGCCTTCTGGCGATCGAAGTTCAGGAAGAGGCGGTTCTTCAGGTAGGCCTTGAGGTTGGGTGCGGTCATATTCTCCCAGACGCTCTGGGGAAGCAGGCAGCCGTCGTCGTGGCGCGCCTCGGTGACATAGCCACAGTACTCGCGCACATGGCTGAAGGGGATCTTGCGCAGACCCTTGCCATCGCCGGTGTCAATGGATATACTGCCGCTGTCCACCTTATCCAGACCGAAGATGGCGCGCAGCGTTTCGGTGCGACCGGAGCCCATCAGACCCCAGATGCACAGAACCTCGCCCTTATGCAGATCGAAGCTGACATGGCTGGGCTTGCTGCCCACGGTGAGATCTTCGACCCGCATGATGACCTCATTCAGCTGCTTTTCCTGCTGGTTATTGACCTTGGTTATCTCGCCGCCGACCATGTTGCGCAGTATCTCAGCGCGGCTGATCTGGCTGGTTTCGCCGGAAACGACCACCTTGCCATCCCGCAGCACGATGGTGCGATCGGTAAGCTCCTCCACCTCATCCAGAAAATGGGAGATGAAGAAGATGCAGCTGCCCTTTGCCTTCAGACCGCGTATGACCTCGAAGAGGCGCGCCTTTTCCGCATCGGTGAAGGAGGCGGTAGGCTCGTCGAAGAGCAGTATCTTGCCGCCGGTGGAGAGGGCGCGGGCAATTTCAACCATCTGGCGTTCGCCGATGGAGAGGTCAATGACGCGCTTTTTGGGATCGATATCGCAGTTCATTTCTGCGAGATACCTGCGGGCGGTCTGGTTGAGCTGCTTATAATTGACCTTGCCGTTCAGGTGGGAGATAGAGATGTTTTCCGCCACAGTCATGTAGTTGAACATCACCGGCTCCTGATGGATGAAGCCGATGCCATATTTTTCCGCATCATGGGGCGTGCGAATGATGGCCTCTTGACCATCGATGATGATCTTGCCCTCCGTCTGGGGGAATACGCCGCCGAGAATATTCATCAGCGTGGATTTACCCGCGCCGTTTACGCCGATCAGACCGATGATCTCGCCGCCGCGCGCCTCTATATTGACATTATCCAGAGCACGCACGCCGGGGAACTGCTTGGAGATATTTTGGATTTGCAGCGTAGTAGCCATTTAGCGGACAGCCCCCTTTCTGGTATTGCGGATCACGTCCAGATAGCAGACCGCAACGATGATGATGCCCTTGATGACGTAGGTCACGAAGAAATTGATATTCATCAGGTTCATGGCGTTGGTGATGAGAGCCATGATGACGGAGCCGAGCACTGCGCCGAGGATGGAGCCCTTGCCGCCCCAGACGCTGGCGCCGCCCAGCACGCAGGCACAGACGATATTATTAAAGGCGCTGGTTGGGCCGATGGTGGGACCTGCGGAGTTCAGTCGCGCCGCAGTGAGCACGCCGTTGACGCCCGCCATGACGCCGCCAATGACATAGATGATAAAGAGTATGCGGGTGGTATTGACGCCGTTTACCTTGGCTGCCTTTTCATTGATGCCGGTTTGGAACAGCTGCCTGCCGAATACGGTTCTGGTGAGCAGCTGATGCATGATAACGGCGATCAGGGCAAACACGATGACGGAAATGGGTACGATGCCGCCCACCGTGCCTGCAAAGAGCTTGGAATAGCTTGCGGGAAGCCCGCCTACGCTGGTTCCTTGGGTGTAAAATTCGGAGATGCCCACGTTCAGCGTCTGCACGGCGAGGGTGACGATCATGGGAACCATCTTCAGCTTAGATACGGAAAAGCCGTTTATCATGCCGAAGAGGATCGCAAAGACCATGATGGAAACCACGCCCAGCAGCACGCTCTGGGTTTTCTGCATGATGCCGCAGCCGAGGATTGCGCTGCATGCCATGTTGGTGGGCAGGGACAGGTCGATACCGGCGGTGATGATAATGAAGGTCAAACCGATGGCCGGAAGACCGATATTGCTCGCCTGCACCAGTAGATTGAAGATATTGCCCGCCGTCGCAAAGCTGGGCACTGTTAGACCGAGCACGACCGCTGTCAGAACGATCAGCAGCAGGAGCACCACATTGCCGTTTCTGAACAGCTCAGACAGCCTTGGCAGCTTGTGCGCGACGCCCGGGTTCTTTCTTTCGCCATCGCTCATATGCTTATGCCTCCGTAGTTGCAGAAGTTTTGGTTAGGTTTGCCTAGATCAAATGGATTTTGCTTCGATTAGGTAGGGAGGCGGCTGTAAGGCCGCCTCCGCAGGGGTTCAACTATGATTCAACTATGCTTGGATCCAATTATTGGATCCGGCTATTGTGGTTCAAGCAGAATGCTTCAGCGGTTCAGCCAACGGGGCTTACTGCGCATTGGCATAGGCGATGCCCCACAGATCGGTCATGCCGCCGATTTCCTCAGCAGACACGATCAGAGGATCGGAGTAGAGCTTGGCTTCGCCAGTGTAAGTGCCTTCCAGGATCGGATAGACGGCATTGGCCAGATCGGCGCACATTGCATCGATATTGTACATGCCGGAGTAGTCCATGTAGCCCTCGAGCATCATGGAGGTGCCAGACGGGAAGCCATCCTGAGAGCAGACCCAGATGTGACCTTCTTCACCGGCGGGAACCCATGCATCGTTGACCTCGAGCACGGTCTGCACAGAGGTGATGATGAAGTCGGAAGCGATCAGCACGCAGTTGCAATCGGGGTGAGCCTGATAGGCGGCGGAGAAGCCGGTCAGAGCCTTTTCAGCATCCCAGTCGGAGGGAACGGTCTGAGCGATGCTCAGGCCAAACTCAGCGGCGGCGTCCTCGAAGCCCTTCTGGCGGTTCAGGGCGTTGTTGTCGTTGGTTGCACCGATGATGGAGATGATCTCCTCAGCCTGCACGCCCTTGTCGGCGAGCATCTGGAAGAACTGCTTGCCGGCCAGATAAGCCTGATTGTAGGTATCCAGACCCACGAACAGGTCGGGAGCCTCGGTGGCGTCAGCGGCTACGTCGCGATCCCACAGAACGATCGGAACGCCGGCTGCATGGCTTTCAGCGATGGAGCTTGCGATCGCCTGATTGTCGAAGGCGTAGGTGATGATGAGGTCGCAGCCCTGGGTGAGCAGGTCGGAGATGTCGGAAGCCTGCTTCTGTGCGTCATCCTCAGCGACGAGGGAAACGATTTCCGCGCCGGTGTAGCCGTGGTCGGCAGCCGTGGTCGTGAAGATCTCCTCAATGCCATCGCCCCAAGCATAGAAGAGCGCGTCGTTGTAATGTGCCCAAGAGATGCCGACCTTCAGCGTCTTTTCCTCAGCGCAGGCACAGGTTGCAAGAGAGAGCACCATCATTGCAGTAAGAACAATAACCAACCATTTCTTCATTACCGATTCCTCCTCAAACGTTGTTTTGTGTTATGATGTTCTTACATCATGCCTTTATTATATTGAATTTTATATGTTAAGTCTTTGTTCTATATATTCTTTGTTTGTCAAATTCAACTATTTTAGGTGAATTGAACGGGGTATGTGATGGTGTTTTGTCTAAATGATGGTTGTTGCGCTGATATTTTGCGGCGCTAAATAGGCTAAAATGCCGATATGATTGAAAAAATGTACATATTTAGCGGTGAAAATCGAGGCATTTCGAGGTTGGTTCAATGGAATTTTGTTGATTATTTCAGCAATTATTGGTCTAAAACAATCATTTTGCGGCGATTTGTTGCCTATCTGGTAGGGTTTCGGTATAATGAGTGCAAATCAATATATTAAGGGAGGCGCTACTGTAATGAAGATCGGAACTTATTTTGCATACTGGGAGAAGGAATGGGATGTGGATTTCTTCCCCTACATTGAGAAGGTAAAGAAGCTGGGATTTGACATACTGGAGATATCGGGCGGCGGTTTGGCTGATTTGGAGGATGAAAAGGTGATCGCGCTGCGGGAGGAAGCCAAGCGCTGCGGCGTTATGCTGACGGCATGCATCGGTCTGCCCAAGCAATATGATGTATCCTCCGAGGATGAGGCTGTGCGGCAGGATGGTTTGAGCTATATGAAGCGGCTGATAGACAAGGCTGCGCTGGCGGATATCCACCAGATCGGCGGCATCATCTATGCCTACTGGCCGGTGGACTACAGCAAGCCGGTGCGCAAGGAGATCGTGCGGGAGATCAGCATTCGCAGCGTGCGCGAGCTGGCGGACTATGCCAAGCCCAAGGGAGTGACGCTGACGCTGGAGGTGGTGAACCGCTTCGAGCAGTTCATGTTCAACGATGCGGCGGAGGCGACGCAGTTTGTGAAGGATGTTGACCGGGACAATGTGAAGGTCATGCTGGACTCCTTCCACATGAACATTGAGGAGGACAGCTTCTACGACGCCATCGTTGCCACGGGTTCCTATCTGGGACACTACCATGTGGGCGAACCAAACCGCAAGGTTCCCGGCAAGGGACGCATGCCTTGGGACGAGATCGGCAGAGCGCTGCGGGAGATTGGCTATGATGGCACCGTGGTCATGGAGCCGTTCGTGCGCATGGGCGGCGGGGTCGGCTCGGATATCAAGGTTTGGCGCGATCTTTCCGGCGGCGCTTCGGATGCGCAGCTGGATGCGGATATTGCCGAATCCTGTGCCTTCCTGCGCAAGGCGCTGAACGGCTGAGGCTGATTGCGGATAATAAACTAAAATGCTCCCTGCCGATTGCGGCAGGGAGCCTCAGACCGCTGATAAAGCCCACAAATACAAAAAATCCAACCTATCGAAGAAGATGGGTTGGATTTTTTGCTTCCTGCGTCAGCTTTGGCTGCAAACGGCGGTCATGTACGTCTGTGTACATTCCCTCATTTGCAGCCTTGCTTCCTTGGCTTGCAGGCTTTATCATCACGCTGCGAAGTATTTTCTGCTCTGGTTTAGATGTTATAGAAGATATTGCGGTTGAGATCGTAATCCGGCTCCTTGGCTGGCTGGGTGGTGCGCTCCTTATCCATCAGGCTCAGGTAAGCGGTGGGGGACACGCCGCGCAGCGCCTTGAAGGTCTTGCTGAATACATGGATGCTGGAGAAGCCGCAGCGGAAAGCAGCCTCGGTGATATTGCATTTTTCGCTAACGAGCATCTTCTGGGCGACGTCGATGCGGTAGTTCTGCACATAGCTGCAAAGGGAAAGCCCGGTTTTCTCCCGGAAGATCTTGGAGAGATAATTGGGGGACACGCCGACAGCCTCGCTGATGATCTCATTGCTGAGCTTCTCGCCGTAATGGGTATAGATGTATTCCTGCGCCTGCTTGATGAGCTTCCATGTTTTGGTTATCTTGGCGTCCTGCGCAAGCTGGCTTGGCTGGGTGGATGCGATTCTGGAGAGCAGCATGGCGATCATCTGCGTGGCATAGCCCCGCATCATGAGCCGATGGCCGTTGTCGCGGTTGTTGAACTCGCGGAACATGGACAGGAACAGGTTTTCGAATATGAGCATGCTTTCATCGGAAAAGCTGGAGAAGCAGACAGTACCCTTGAGCAGGTTCTCCCGCTCAGGCAGCTGATGGGGCAGGTTCTTGGCGCTTTGATGGAGCAACAGCATGCGCTCTGGATCGGAATAGAAATCAAAATGCACCACATACTGCACCAGCATCGAATCGGAGGAGGAGATCATTCTGTGGGGCACGTAGGGCGGGATCAGCAGGAAGCTGCCCGGCGAGAGGCGATAGCTGCTGTGGCCGAGCAGATAGTTGCTCTCTCCGGCGGCGATATAGATCAGCACATGATCGATATCCGTCCAGTCGCCTTGCAGCTCGCAGCTCTTTTTGATCTTGACCATCCTTACAAAGGGTTGGATGGAATCAAATTCATCAAGGCGCATCAAGGTTCCTCCCTTCACAGGCACAGCTAAGGATGCTTCCGCAAGCGGAGCAATTCAATATTAACACAAAACCAGCGCGTAGGCAAGTGCATGCGCGCTGGTTGCGGGGGCTTGCCCCATCCGCAAGCGCGGCTTACTTCAGGCTGGCAAGGCGCTTGATGGAATAACCATTGCCCTGATAGTAAGAGGTTTTGCGGATGGAGGCGGACACGGTATTGGTGCCGGCCTCGCCGCCGCCCTGCTCGATGATAACCATCTGGGTCTTGGCGGCATTGGCATAGTAGAGGAAGATGACCACGTGGCTGTTGGATTTGTTGAGCAGGTCGCCGGGCCGCAGGGCGCTCCAATCCGACAGGGTCTTGTAGACGTTGGCTGTGCCAATGGTACGGGTGCTGTCGTAGGAGTGGCTGGAGCCGGTGCCCCAAACCGACATGGATGCAAAGGAGGAGCAATCGTTTCCTGCATACATGCGATCCTCAAACTTATCATTGTTGATGAGGTAATAGTTTTTGCCGGTATCGGTGAAGTAGCCAGCCTTGACGGCGGCATCCACATTGAAGCGGCGGTTGGTTTGGGTGTAGGGCAGACCATAATAAACCACGCCGGGCTTATAGTCCTTGGCTCCGTTTTCGGAGTTGGCAGCCTTCCAGTAGGGCTCCTTTTCCAAGGTCATCCACGGGAAGAGATACATGCTGAAGGCACGGGAGATGATGGTCTCGCGGGTGCTGTATTCCGATTTGCTGATCTCGCCGCGGGTGTAGAGCGTCTCAAGCTCGCGATAGGCGGAGCTGCGCACCTGCCGGATGGAGCTGAGGGTGGTGGATATCTTGTTGGTTTCCGTGCGGCGGGAGGGCATGGTGAGGCAGCGCTCCGGGCTGAGCACGACCACCTTGTAGCTGAGCATCAGCGCCGGGTTGCGCTGGGACACAGCCTCGATGGTGACGGTGCCGTGGGACTTTGCCACGATCTTGCCCGTATTCGCATCCACGGAGGCAATATCCGGGTCAGAAGCCTTCCATACGAGGTCGGCAATCGCCGTTTCGGGATAAACCTCAATGATGGGGGTGTAGCCGTCGCCAACCTCAAGATAGGCGGGCGGCGTATCCACAAAGGCGAGGCTTTCCGGGAAGTGGGGATCCATCACGCGGATGGTTATGCTCGTGCTCAGACCATTGTGGGTGGTTACGGTGACGTCGGAGGAGCCGCGCATGATGGGCGTGACGAGGCCGCCTGCATCGATGGTGAAGAAGCCTGCACGGTCGATGGCATAGCTGAGGGAGGCGACGCTGTCGCTGGGGGAGAGGATGGGGGTGAGCTGGAGGGTGGAATCGATGTTCAGCTCATATTCATCCGCATCAAACTTGATGGACTTGGGCGCGGGCTTTACCGTGAGCGTGAAGCTGGCGTTGACGCCGTCCGCATAGGTGGAAGCCTTCAGGGTGGCCGTGCCCTCCCGCAGGGCGGTAACGACGCCGGTGGCATTGTCCAGCTCCACAGCGTTGCCGGAGAGTATCTCATAATGCACGGCGGAATGGCTGCCCTCAGGCAGGAGCTTCGGCTCCAGCGTGAGCGACTGACCCACGCCGAGGGTGGCGGAGGCTAGAGCGATGGACTTGGGAGCCTTGACCACGGTGACGCTGCCGACGCCGGTCTTGCCATTATAGGTTTCCACGCGAAGCTGCGCCGTGCCCGTCTTGTGGGCGGTGATCACGCCGCTTTCATCCACGGTGGCAATCTTGGAATCAAGGGATTCAAAGCGGACGCTGCCCGTGGAATTGGCGGGGAAAATGGCGTGCAGCTGGGTGCTTTCATTCAGACCGAGCACGATATCCTCGGGGTCAAGTTTCACGGCCTTGGGCGCGGAGAGCACCTTTACCGGCAGAATGAGGATCAGGTCGTTGCTTGCGCGGATGGCGATCTCGGTGGAGCCGATCTTGACGGCGGTGACGACGCCATTTTCATCCACGGCGGCAATCTTGGAATTTTTGCTCGCATATGTGAAGAGCGCTGCGCTGCCGGGATCGGTCTCCGGCTGAAGCTGGATGGAATCGTCTACGCCGATCTCCAGCGTATCATAGGGCAGGGTGATGTAGGTGGGCAGGGGACATGCCTGCGCAGCCACGGACACGGACACGCCGTTGTAGGCGGTAGCGGTGATGGTGGCGCTGCCCACGGAGAGCGCCGTGAGCGTGCCGGTGGCAGCGTCCACGGAGATGATCTCCGGCTGGCTGGATGCGAAGCTGATCGCGCCTGCGGAGCCGCGGTTGGTTTCAGCGGCGAGGGTCAGGCTCTCGCCCAC
This sequence comes from uncultured Oscillospiraceae bacterium, assembly GCA_964458825.1. Taxonomy (GTDB): domain Bacteria; phylum Bacillota; class Clostridia; order Christensenellales; family Aristaeellaceae; genus SFTH01. Next base: position 13,762 of record CAYWLE010000007.1, read on the forward strand.
GGGCAGGAGCACGCTCTCGGGGGTCACGCTGATGGAAGAGGGAGCCTCCACCACGGTGAGGGTGCCGCTCTTGGTTTTGCCATTATAGGTCTTCACGCTCACCTTTACCCGACCCGTGGCATGGGCAGTGGCGATACCATTTTCATCCACGGTGACGATGCTCTCGTCTGCGGAGGTGAAGCTATAGCCGCCGGCGGTGTTCTCGGGCAGAGTTGCGCTGAGCTGCACGCGCTCGCCCACGCCGATGGTGGCGCGCTCGGTGGCGATATTTACGGTGGTGGGAGCCTTGCGCACGGTGAGGGGAAGCACGGCGGTTTTGCCGTTGTAGGTCTTTACGCTGATGGTGGCGGAGCCGAGCTTCTTGGCGGTGACGACGCCGCTTTCATCCACGGAGAGAACCTTTGCATTGCTGGATGCATATTCGAGGGTGCCCATCGCGCCGTCGGGCAGGGTGGCTGCATTAAGCTGCATGCTCTCGCCCAAGCCAAGCTCGCTGCGGGGTGCGCTGAGGCTGACGCTGTCGGGACCCTTGACCACGCTGACGGCGCAGCTGGCATGCAGACCATTATAGCTTACCACGGTGATGGTGGCATTGCCTGCGCCGACGGCATAGATCATGCCCTGATCGTCCACGGTGACGACGCTCTCATCGGAGGAGGCAAAGCGCACGGAGCCGCCGGCGCCCTCATTCAGGCGATAGGCGAGCGCCCAGCTATCTCCCTCGGCGATGGATACCTGCTGGTGCTCCATGAAGATCATCACAGGCGCAGGGAGGATGGTTAGGCTGCCGGTCTTTTTGACGCCGTTGTAGGTTTCCACAGAAAGCTGAACCTCGCCGGCGGCAAGGGCGGTTGCCAGACCGCCTTCATCAATGGTTAGCTTGCTCTCGTCGGAGGAGGCAAAGCGATAGCCGCCCGCCGTGCCGCTGGGCAGGCTGACGTTCAATTGCAGGCTTTCGCCTACGCCGAGGCTGGTTCGATCTGCGGAGAGGCTGATGGAGGCGGGCGCTGGCTTGACGCTTATGCTGAGCTGTGCCTGCCTGCCATTATAGGTGGATACGGTGATAATGGCGGAGCCTGCCTTGCGGGCGAGGATCATGCCGCTCTCATTTACGGCTAGCACCTTGGAATCGCTGGATGCATACTTAAGGGAGCCGACGGTGCCCTCGGGCAGGATACGTGCGCTGAGCTGCATCGTTTCACCCACGCCTGCGCTGCTACGGGGAGAGGAAAGCTCCACGGCGGCGGGGGCGGCAACCACCCGCACATAGCAGCTTGCGGACAGACCATTGGCCGTGGATACGGTGATGACGGCGCTGCCCTGCGCCACGGCGGTGATGACGCCATCATTGCTGACGGCTGCCACGCTTTCGTTGGACGAGCTGAAGCTGACCACTGCCTCCGCACCCTCGTTCAGGGCATAGTCCAGCTTCCAGCTGTCGCTTATGCCGATGGACACGCTTTCTGCGCCGAGGGTGATGGTTTCCGGCTCGGCTACGATATGGATGGTCAGGCTCTGGCGCTTGCCATTATAGGTTTCTGCATAGACCTGAACCTCGCCGCCGGAGAGGGCGGTGGCACGGCCGCTGGCATCGATGCTGAGCTTGCCTTCATCAGAGGAGGCAAGGAAATACGTGCCTGCGCTGCCGCTGGGCAGGCTTGCCTTGAGGGTCAGGCTCTCGCCGACGGAAAGGCTGGTTCGATCGGCGGAGAGGGATATCTTCGAGGGAGCCTTCTTTACGCTGAACTTCAGGGTGGCTGTTTCGCCATTATGGGTCTTCACGCCGATGGTGGCAGAGCCGGTCTTCTTGGCGGTAACAACGCCGTCGGCATCCACGGAGAGCACCTTGGAATTGCTGGAGGCAAAGATCATATCCGCGCTGGTATCCTCGGGATAGAGCTGCACATCCAGCGGCAGAATCTCGCCCACGCCGAGGGTGGTGCGCTCTGCGCTCAGGTGTACGCCCTCGGGGGAGGTGGATACGGTGACGGTGCAGCTGGCGCTCAGACCATTATAGACCTGCGCGGTGACGGTTGCCTTGCCGACCTTCTTTGCCGTGAGCTTGCCTGCGGCGGACACGGCGACCACATCCTCATTGCTGGAGGTGAAGGCGACTGCGCCGGCGGAACCCTCGCTCAGCTCGTAGGCGAGGCTATGGCTATCGTTCACGCCCAGCAGCAGGGTCTTGCTGGAGAGGAGTATGTACTGCGGCTCCTCCACCACGGTGATGATGCCGCTCTTGGATTTGCCATTGTAGCTGGTGACGGTGATCCTTGCCTCGCCGGGGGCATGGGCGGTGATCACGCCATTTTCATCAATGCTGGCGACGGATTTCTTGTTGGATTTATAGCTGACTGAGCCTGCCGCGCCGGAATTGAACTTATAGCTGGTTGCTGCGGATTCGCCGACGCCCAGCAGCACGCGCTCGGCAACGAAGGAGCTGATCTTGGTAGGCGCCTTTTTGACGGAAACCTTGATGCTTGCCTTGCAGCCGTTGTCGGTGGTGAGGGTGATGGTGGCGGAGCCGGTCTTTCTGCCGGTGATACGTCCGTCGGCATCCACAGCTGCAACGCTGGAATCGCTGGATGCAAAGGAAACCTCCGCATCGCTGCCCACGGGCAGAAGCACCCAGCCATCGGCAAGGTATTCATCGCCTACGCCCAGCTCCAGCTTATCCACGGGCACAGTGATTGCGTCGGGCGGAAGCACCGGCACCGGCGTGGCTGTGGGAGTAACTGTGGCTGTGGGGGTTGCCGAGGGACCGACGCTTGCCGTGGGCGTGGCCGTGGGGGTGGCGCTGGGCCGCAGGGTGGGCGTCTGGGTGGGGGAGAGGGAGGGTCGCACGTCTGCATAGCGTATGGTAAGTATGCAGGTGTGGGATTTTTCGGAAATGGAAAGCACGGACATGGGAGCCATGATCTCCAAGAAGTCTGCGGCGGTCTGGGAATCCACCGCACCCTCCTTGCCGCACCAGTAGATGCGCAGCTGGGTGGCGCGGGTGCGGATGGCTTCGGCCAGGATATCATAGAGCTCATCGGAATTGGCGCAGGGAATGTAATCCTGTTCATGCACGAAATAATTTACAGAGGTGGCGGTGCAGCTGGGAATGGAGGACTTTGTCCAGCTATGGTCACGCGCCATCGCCAGATCGGTCAGACCGAAGTGGGAGCCGACGCTATCGTTGCGGGCGTCCATGAACACATCCACGTGCGTCCAGTGCCCCTCCAGCTTGACCACGTTCCAAGCCTCGTTTTCGTCGCCCTTTTCCACGGCAATGCGGCAGGAGATGTCCGCCGCATCCAGCAGCAGCTTATAGGCGCGGGCAAAGCCGAGGCTGCCTGCACGCTCGTCCACGAGGGCGGCATCGGCAGTTTCCTTGGCGGTGGAGCTATTGTTGGGGCGGATATTGGCGATCATGCGGCGATAGAGCCAGAACGCCTTCTGATAATCATCACTGTAGTGCTTGGCGGCGAGATCCTCCATCCACTCCTGAACGACAGCTTCGGTGGGGTCGAGCGCCAGCAGGGCAATGCCTTCTTCCTCGATAAGCTCCGGCAAGGGGCTGACCTCGGGGGTGGCTTCGGGAGTGACTTCGGGGGAGGCGGCTGGAGCGGGGGTCGGCTCGGCGGTTGGTTCGGCGGTTGGTTCGGCGGTTGGTTCGACCGTTGGTTCGGCGGTTGGTTCGGCGGTCGCCAGCTCCACGATTTCGATATGCTCGCCGGCTGCCTCCTCGGAATAGACGGGGATGCCGCTTAGCAGCAAAGTCGCGCAGGTCAAAGCCGCGCAGATACGGATCAGAATGTGCTTCATGAATGTATGTCCTCCAGTCAGACTGCGGGGAAAGATCCTTATAAGAAATTTGTAAGAACCTAAGATTGCTAAATTACTACAAATATTATATCATTTGTAACAAAATTATGCAAGCTTTGGCGAGGTAATTCACCTCCGCGACACAAAAAAACAGAAAACCGGGGCTGTATGGCATAAAGCAGGTAAAAGCAGAGTAAATTTTGATGGATATATAGGCAATTTGCGATGGGTGCGGTATAATAAATGCAAGTACGTTACAGAGAGGATGAACCAACATGCTTGAAAAGCTGAAGCAGGAAGTATACGAAGCAAATATGGAATTGCCGCGCCGCGGTCTGATAACCTACACTTGGGGCAACGTAAGCGGTCGCGATAATGAAACGGGCTATTTCGTAATCAAGCCCAGCGGCGTGGATTATGATAAGCTTACTGCCGAGGACATGGTGGTGTGCGATCTGGAGGGCAATGTGATCGAGGGCAGGTACAAGCCTTCCTCCGATACTCCCACCCACATCGAGCTTTACAAGAAGTATCCTGAGATTGGCGGCATCGTGCACACCCATTCCCCGGAGGCAACCAGCTGGGCGCAGGCAGGTCGCAGCATACCGCTCTATGGAACCACCCATGCGGATTATTTCTACGGCCCCATTCCCTGCGCACGCAGCCTGACCAAGGAGGAGATCGCAGGCGAATATGAAAAGAACACCGGTCTTGTAATTATCGAAACCTTTGAGGAGAACGGCATCAATCCCAGCTACACGCCCGGCGTGCTCTGCTGCAACCACGGTCCCTTCACTTGGGGCAAGGACGCAGCCAATGCCGTGCACAACGCCGTGGTGCTGGAGGAGGTTGCCAAGATGGCAACCAAGACCGAGCTGATCAATCCCCGGGTCAGCCCTGCGCCGGACAGCATCCGTGACAAGCACTTCTTCCGCAAGCATGGCGAAAATGCCTATTACGGACAGAACTGAGCTTAAAACACAACCACCTGTTGAAAGGGTGTCTCACTAAGGGATTTAATTCCTTGGGAAAATATCGGCATAGTTTGGAGGAATCCGGCTATGCCGATTTTTTCGGTTCTTGGGGCAGCTCAACTGCGCCAATGAAGTTCCAATAAATGAGGATGGTCTGCTTTTTTGTTCTGGTACACTAAACTGCGGTGTTGACGATATTTTGGAATTTGTGCCGGACAGCGGTAAAGATGGAGGTAACAACGATGGCGAATAAACTGGAACTTACATGGTTCGGAAAGGACGAGCCTATTCGCATTGAGCCGCGGCTGCTGATCGAAAATGCAGCACTGTCCAACACGGCGTCTGATCCGGAGACAGAGAATATGCTGATCCACGGCGACAACCTGCTGGCACTGAAAGCACTGGAGAGCAAATACGCCGGACAGGTGAAGTGCATCTATATCGATCCGCCGTATAACACCGGCTCTGCATTTGAACATTATGATGACAACTTGGAACACAGTCAGTGGCTGAACCTGATGCGGCCACGGTTGGAGTTGCTCTGGAAGCTGTTATCGGAAGATGGCAGCCTGTGGATCAGTATTGATGATGACGAGCGAGACTATTTGAAGGTACTCTGTGATGAAGTCTTTGGAAGAGTAGCACACCTGCGAAATGGCATACTGTTGATTATGTTGATGGAATTAAGGTTTTA
>CAYWLE010000008.1:0-19185 GCA_964458825.1 uncultured Oscillospiraceae bacterium
GGCCGGAAGCCACCCAAACCTCGCGGTTCATCAGAATCGCGCAATCCAAGCCGGTGTTGTAGGGGGATTCCTGCACGAACTTCTGCCACCAAGCCTTCTTGATGTTGTTCTTGTATTCCACGCCCAGCGGGCCATAATCCCAAGTATTGGCCAAACCGCCGTAGATTTCAGAGCCGGGGAAGATGAAGCCGCGGTTTTTGCACAGCGCGACCAGTTTATCCATCGTGAGCTTTGCCATGGTAATACCCTCTTTTTCAAAAAGTTTATGCTGAATATTGTAGCAGATTCCAGCCGAATTTGCAAGCAGTGCTTGTTAAAACAGGCTGCTCTGCGTTAGGTTTTTTGAAAAAGCAGGGCATTGTAGGCTCGATCGGCGCTCTGGCTCTATAGGCTCATCTCGATCACCCACCATCCCCTGTTCTGATCTCCCGCCCATGCATATTCCTCCAGCCCCCGCGGCGGCTCCGGCGCATAGGCGGCGGGCAGGGCATAGCTTAGCTGCACCGGCACGCCGCCCTCCGCACGCAGCCCCGCCGCCATATATGGATAGGGACTGCCCTCCGGCAGCGGCGTTTTGATGTATACAAAGCCCTCCAGCGGCGCTTCCTCCATCGCCTGCTGGCTGCGAAAGCTCTCCCGCAGCGGCTCGATCTCCTCCGGCCAAGCAAGGCTCATGTCCAAGCCCAGCCGCTCCCCCGCCGTGCCAGCCTCCCCTGTAAAAGCCTCCTCTATTGGAGCCTCCTCTATTGGAGCCTCGTCTATTGGAGCCTCGTCAATGGCAGCCTCCTCAATGGCAGCTTCTTCTACTGGAGCCTCCTCCATAGAAATCTCATCCGCAGGAGCCGCCTGACCGGCATTCCCGCTCCGAGCCACATTATCTCCCTGCACGCTCAGGCACAGCGCCTGCCGCACCCGCTCCCAGTTCAGCTCCGCATGCCCCGCCACATTGCCGTAAAGCACGCCGTCGCAGTCCTCCTCCGTCACCCGAGCCACGGCAAGCAGCTGATATTGCTCCAGCTCCCGCCCGCATATGTTCCGGGGATCAAAGCTCCAGCTCAACGTCGCCAGACCCCGCCCGTCTCGCCGAAGCTCGCCCAGCGGACAGGCATAATAGCTGTCCCTGCCCCGCCCAATCAACGCTGCCCGCAGGCTCGCGCCATCCTCCGGCGCCTGCACCGTGAAATACATGCTGCCCATCAGCGTCCGCCGCTCCAGCCGGACATGTCCCGAATACCCCGGCGCATTGCATCGCAGCAGGATCAGCGACCGCCTGTAGTCATTTCGCATCATAAGCCAAAACCTCCCTTTGCCGCCAGTATATGCGCCTCCAGCCAGCCAAACACCCCATCCTCAGCTTCTGCGGGCGATGTGCTGCGTATGCACCCGATCGTGGCTGCGCATCAGCGCGCTGTAGCTTGCGTGGCGGGATATCGGTCTTGGCGCAGCCTGCCCAGCCTCCGCAGCCAAGCCAGCCTGCCTCCCCGCGCCGCCCGGCAGCCTGCCAGCCTTTCGCCGCAGCGCCGCTCGATGGATCATCTCTCCCGGCCCTTCCATCTTCCTTCCCTCCCATTCTTTGCCCGGAAATTCGATTTAATCTTATGCAAAAAATGACCCGGATGTACATTTTTCTCCGCAGAAGTAAATATTTTTTGTTATCTATCGTCCATCCCTTGCCAGAATTTCAGTTTGTGTTATAATGGATATGTAGAGATATAGCTGGGGTTGTATGCAAGCCTGCACTGCTGCCCTGCTCAGTACGATGGAAGGCGGTAACGCTATGAACAATAACCGTGACAACAGCCCGGAGCTCGATTATTTCGAGCTGCGCCGCAGACACGAACAGTACAAATCCCGCAGCCGCGACGGCGATGCAGTCGCCCAGCCCAAGCCCGCTCCCCAGCCTGTGCAGCCGGAGGAAGTCAGAGCGGAGGATGCCGAGCCGGTGGAGCTCAAGCCCCGCCGCGCCATCCAGCCACGCATGAAGCCCGTCGAAGCCGACGAGCCGCTGGACGACGCCCTGCTGGACGAGCTTGCCGATGAAGACCTCAGCGATGCGGAGCTTGCCGGCGAGGATGCTGAATTGTATGAAAACCCCAACCCCTTCAATTCCTTCATCAAGTTTTTTGACGGCGTGAAGGGCAATGTATCCGCCAAGCGCAAGTCCCGCCGCAGCGCCGATTATGACGATGCCGAGCTGGATGAGGCTGCCTTTGACGACCTTGCCGAGGATCATGATGACAGCCTCGACGAGGATCTTGGCGAGGACTTCGACGAAAACCTCGATGGCGACTTTGACGATGAGCCTCGCTCCAAGCGCGGCGGCTTCAAGCGCTTCATGAGTCTCTTCGTCTCCCGCGTGGACGAGCCGGATGAGGATGAGAACGATTACGATGACTTCGACGAGGATTATTATGATGATCCCGGCGAGGAGGATGCCGACGAGGAATACGAGCTTGGCGAAGCCCAGCCCGTCCGCAGCCGCCGCGCCGCCCGTGAAGCCAAGGCAATCGAGGCTTCCCAGCAGCCCCAGCTGCCCCCGCAGGAGCCTGCAAAGCCCGCCATGCCCGCCGCGGAGGCTGCTCCCGCCGCCGAAGCCACCGGCATGTCCCGCCGCGAGCGCCGCGAGCTTGCTGAGCGCCGCGCCGCCGAGGAGGCTGCCCGCCGCGTCGCCGAGGAAGCGCAGGCTGAGGCAGAGGTCAAGGCTGCCGAGCCAGCCGAAGCAGCTCCCGCCGCCGAGGCTCCCGAGCCGCTGCCCGTTGCCGAAAAGCCCGTGCTGAGCCGCCATGCCGTGCATGCAGCTCCCGCCGCCGAGGCTCCCATGGAGGCTCCCGCCGCGCAGGCAACCGAGGAAACCACCATCTTCAAAACCATTCGCCATGCCGATGTGCATCTGGACGCCCCCGTGGAGGAGCCTACCCGCGAGTTCAAGCCCGTATCCCGCGACGCAGCCTTCCCCTTCGATGATGAGGATCCCTTTGCCGAGGATGAGGACGAGGAAGAAAAGCCCCGCATGGGCTTCTTTGCCCGCCGCCGCGCTAAGAAGGAAGAGATCGATGAGGACGTGGATGAGCTCGACGAGGATGAGGACGACTTCGACGAGGATTACGACGTGGAAGACGATGACGACGATGATGAGGACGAGCGTCCCGCCAAGCGCCGCGGTCTATTCTCCCGCCGCAAAAAGCCCCTCGACGATGATGATTACGAGGACGAGGACGACGAAGACGACGAAGACGAATACGACGATGACGACGAGTACGACGACGATGATGAGGACGACTTCGACGATGAGGACGAGTACGACGACTACGACGATGACGACGAAGACGATGAGGACGAATACGACGATGATGACGACGAGGAGGGTCGCTCCTTCGGCCATCACCTGCTGGGCGTGCTCCGCGCCATCTTTGGCGTAGCGCTGCTGCTGGTGATCGCCATCCTTGTGCTGAACTTCCTCTATCTCAATGGTCACGGCGGCTTCGTGTCCAGCTTAGAGGCAAAGCTCGGTTCCTCCCCCGCCTTCCAGCTGCTCTTCCCCTGCTGCTCCGCACAGGTCAGGGCGGCTGCTCCCGCCATCGTAGAGGTAGAAGCCACCGAGCTGCCCGCCCCCACCGCCGCCCTGCCCACGCCCACCCCCGCTCCGGCAGCCACCGTTGCCGTGCCGGATCTGGGCAGCATCGCGGAGGTCACCGCCGCGCCCGCAGCGCAGCAGAGCCTGCCCGATATCTCCAGTGAAGCCGCTCCTGCCGAGGTCGCTCCCGTGGAAGCCAGCCCCGTTGAGGCAAGCTCCGCAGCCTCCGGCACCGTGGGCTAAGCCACTCCAACCAAACCAAGCATTCCGGCGCCAGCCTCAGGAAAGCGGCAAGCATTCCGCAGGCCGCGCCGGTTTTTCTGTTTCTTCTGTTTTTATAAATAACCAACCAGTTCAAATCAGCCCAAAGGTCAGAGCCATTTTATCGCATAGGAGTTGCCATCGCCATGAAGTATATCGTTTCCCTCGATCAGGGAACCACCAGCTCCCGCGCCGTAATCTTCGATCAATGCGCCAATGTGGTCGCCTCCCATAATGTGGAATTTCCGCAGGTCTATCCCAAGCCCGGCTGGGTGGAGCATCGCCCGCAGGATATACTCGATAGCCAGCTGCGTGCGCTCAGGCTTGCCATGGAAAAGGCGGGCATCGAGGCGCGCTCCATCGCCGCCATCGGCATTGCCAACCAGCGGGAAACCACCCTGCTCTGGGATCGCGCCACCGGCAAGCCCCTGAGCAACGCCATCGTGTGGCAGTGCCGCCGCACCGCCCATCTGGTGGAGCGGCTGAAGGCGGATGGCCTGAGCAACCTGCTGCGGGATCGCACCGGGCTGATCCCGGACGCCTACTTCTCCGGCACCAAGCTCCAGTGGCTGCTGGATACCATTCCCAATGCCCGCAGCCGGGCGGAAAAGGGCGAGCTTTGCTTCGGCACGGTGGATTCCTTCCTCACTTGGCAGCTCACCGGCGGCAGGGTGCATGTGACCGATGCAACCAACGCCGCCCGCACCATGCTCTATAACATCACCGAGCAAAGGTGGGACGATATGCTCCTTCGCATGATGAACATACCGCCCCAGCTTCTGCCCGATGTTGTGGATTCCAGCCAAGTGGTCGGCATGCTGGATAAGCGCTTCCTCGGCAGGGAGATCCCCATCGCCGCCCTCGCAGGCGACCAGCACGCCGCCCTCTTCGGGCAGGGCTGCTTTGCGCCCGGCATGTGCAAAAATACCTACGGCACCGGCTGCTTCGTGCTGATGAATACTGGCTCCACCCCCGTCAAATCCCAGAATAACCTCATAACCACCATCGCTTGGCGGCTGGATGGCAAGCCCCGCTATGCGCTGGAGGGCAGCGTGTTTGTGGGCGGCGCGGCGGTGCAGTGGCTGCGGGATGAGATGCAGCTGGTTGCCTCCGCCGCTGAAACCGAGGCTGTGGCCGCCTCCGTGCCAGATAATGGCAATGTCTATTTCGTGCCCGCCTTCACCGGTCTCGGCGCACCTTACTGGGATATGTACAGCCGCGGCACTATCGTCGGTCTCACCCGTGGCTCCGGCCGCGCCCACATCGTGCGCGCAGCGCTGGAATCCATCGCCTACCAGTCTGCCGATGTCATCGCCGCCATGTCCAGCGATTCTAGCATGCGCCCCACCACCCTGCGCGTGGACGGCGGTGCCAGCGCCAACGGCTTCCTGATGCAGTTCCAGTCCGATATCCTCGGCGTGCGCGTGCTTCGACCCAAGACCATCGAAACCACCGCCATGGGCGTGGCAATGCTGGCCGGCCGCGCCGTGGGCATATGGAACGACGCTCAGCTTAAAAACCTCCTCCAGCCCGACCGGGAGTTCGTGCCCAATATGGAGGAAACCACCCGCCAGCGCCTGCTGCGCCAGTGGCAGCGCGCCGTGGAAGCCAGCCGCGGCTGGGCGCGGGACGAGGACTGAGCCAGCCAACCAGCCAACCAGCATTCTGCCCCCGGAAGCTCTCCAAGTCAAGAGCCGCCGGGGGCATGCTTCCCTCGTAGCCTTATTCCTTGCTTATCCTCCGTTCAGCCAAGGAGCCAGCCTCAATTGAACCAAGGAGCCAGCTCCCTGCATTCGCAGCTCCTGCGCCGCTTGGGCGGTCTGCACGGCGGCTTGGGCGGTCTGTGAACACATATGCTCAGGCAGCCGCCCGCATCCACGCACAGCTCCACATCTACGTATTCCTCCCGGCAGGCAGGGTTGCAAATGCGAACCAGCTGGAAATCCTCGCAGCATGGCTCCGGGCAGCAGCCGGGTCGCCTGTCGAATATCGGCACGCGCATGCTGCTGCCGCTGGAGCAGCCGGGTCGGCAGCTCTGGGGAAACAGTGGCACACGTCCATTCATCCTCTCTCCCTCCCTTCGACCGTCAGGCAGCCGAGCCTGCTCCGGTCGATCATATTTATGCCGGCTGCGCCTTGCAGGTTCCCCGCCGATCAAGCCCGGCCCGCCCTTTCTAAAAATTGCGGGCTGTGGTATAATAAGCTGAGCAGGCTTGGACGCTGCTTCAACGCCAATGCCAGACCAAGCCTTACCCGGCAAGCATGGCGGCGATCGAGCAAGCCAGCCAAGCACCGACCAACAACAGACCAATCTCAGACCAATCTCAGACCAATCAAGCTCTGGCTCTGGTTCAGCCATTTTTTGCCCGCCGCTGAACCAAGGCTGGCGGATCCAATCAGGAGGTTTTTCACTTATGAAGCTTGTGCGCAATGCCGAGTTCAAAAATGCGCTGCTGATCGTCCTCGGCCTCTTTTTCTCCGTGCTGGCGTTCAACGCCTTCCTCATCCCCAATAACATCGCCGCCGGCGGCTTCACGGGCATCGGTCAGCTGGTGAACACTGCCTTCGGGCTGCCCGTTGGCACAACCTCGCTGATACTGAATATACCGCTGTTTCTGATCTCCATGAAGCGCATGGGGCTGCGCTTTGGCGTGCGCTCGCTGGTAACCACCGCAGCCTTCTCCATACTGCTGGACGTGGTTCACATTCAGGCTCCGCTTCAGGATCACGTGCTGGCGGCGGTCTATGGCGGGCTGATCTCCGGCTTCGGCTTCGGTCTGATCCTGCGGGGAAACGCCACCACCGGCGGCACCGATATGCTCGCCAGCCTGCTGCACCGCATCTGCCCGCAGCTGCGGGTGAGCTGGGGCATCTTCCTGGTGGATGGGCTGGTTATCCTTGCCTCCGCCTTTGTATACGATATGGAATCGGCGCTCTACGCGCTGATCTGCGTGTTTATCTGCAATCTGGTGGTGGATTTTGTGCTGGAGGGCTCCAATTCCTCCCATTCCTTCTTCATCATTTCCGATAAGAGCGATGAGATCGCCCAGCGCATCATGGATGAGCTGGATCGCGGCGTGACCGGCATCGACGTGGTGGGCATGTATACCAAGCAGGAAAAGCGCATGCTGCTGTGCGTCGTCACCCGCCTGGAAACCACCCGCCTGCGCCGCATCGTATATACCACCGACCCCCGCGCCTTCCTAATCTCCAACAAATCCAACGAAACCTTCGGCGAGGGCTTCAAGCCGCACAGGTAGAACAGCCAGCCAAAGCAAAAATCCCTTCGAGCAACAAGCCTCGAAGGGATTTTTATGTGTTTGCAGGCTTTATCAGCGCCCTGCTCAAACCTCCAGCTTCATCGCGCCGGGCTTGATCCAGCCCCTTTTGCGCATCAGCTCGGAGATGAGCAGCGAGAGCGCTGCGGGCAGAACGAAGTGCAGCAGTATGATCTTCCAAAGCACGCCGCTTTCGCCAGCCATCGCCGCCCATGTGCCGAACTGGCCAACCAGCCCGGAGGTTCCCATGCCTGCCGCCGAGGCAGCATTCTTCATCTGAAAGATCGTGGTTGCCAGCGGGCCGAGTATGGCGGAGGCGAGGGTGGGCGGCACAAGGATCGCCGGGCTGCGCAGAATATTGCCCACCTGAAGCATGGATGTGCCCAAGCCCTGCGCGATCAGACCGCTCACGCCGTTTTCACGGAAGCTGGACACGGCAAAGCCAACCATCTGCGCACAGCAGCCAACCGTGGCCGCGCCCGCCGCCAGCTGAAGCCCGACGCCCATCTGACCGCCCTCCGGCACGGTGAAGATCATGGCCGCCAGCGCCGCGCTGGAGATGGGAGCCGTGAGGGCAAGTCCAAACACTACCGATACGATCACGCCCATGGGGATGGGCTGGAGGGTGGTGGCGGACTCCAAGAAGCGCTGGAGCGCCGCAATGCCGGCATTGATGCCGCCGGAGGTGAAATTGGTGATCAGACCGCCGGAAACGATGGTTACGATGGGAACCAGTATGATATCCAGCTTGGTTTTCCCGGAAACCAGCCCGCCCAGCTCCGCGCCGACCACCGCCGCCAGATATGCGCCCACGGGGCCGCTCATCTGGTAGCCGAACGCGCCCGCCGCCGCGCAGGAGAAGATTGCCAGCGGCTTTACCTTCAGCCCGTAACCGATGGCCACGCCGATGGCAGCACCCACCACGGGCGAGCTTGCGCCAACCACCGCGCCAAAGGGCGCGAGGAAGCTGAGCAGCGGAATTGCCGATAGCTGGGTCAGGATCAAGCCAATGATGAGCGAGGCAAACAGCCCCATGCCCATCGCCGAAAGCGCGTCGATGATATATCTTCTGTACGCCCGCTTCAGCCATGCTTTCATAAAAACGCCTCCCAAGCATGCAAGATGTGTGTTCCCAAGCGCCACAGGGCAGCCAAGGCTGGCTGCTTTTGCGGCTATGTTGGCTATAATTATAGCACGCCCATGCACATCCTGCCACAGGAAACGCTCAGTTTCCTGTTATTTTTTGCCGAAGCTCAGGCTGGTTTGGCTGGTTTGCCGCGGCGGAAACACTGCCCGATGCGTGCGGCCGTCGTCCAGCATTTCAATGAAGCCATCCTCACTCTGCTCCTTCAGCGGCATGCCGTCCAGCATGATCTGGCGAGCGTCGGCGCTGGCAAGCAGCTCATAGCTGCTCGTGCCGCAGCGCAGGCGCAGCCCCGCCTGCTTCCAATCGCCCAGCAGTGCATTGAGCCGCACGCGCCTGCCCCGCTGCTCGAAGCCGAGTATCTCGTAAACCAGCATCAGCAGCCAAGCAGCCGAGCCGGTATACCACGTCCAGCCGCCGCGACCATAGTGCATATCGTCGGCATAGATATCGCCAGCCATCACGTATGGCTCCACCCGATAAACGTCCGCCTGCCGCCTATCCAGCGCGTGGTTGAGGGGCAGCAGCATGTGTAGCACCCGATGCGCACGCACTTCATCGCCCATGCGGGCAAAGGCAATGCCCATCCAGCAGGCTGCATGGCTGTATTGCGCGCCATTTTCCCTTATTCCCGGCGGATAGGCAGCGATATAGCCCACGTCCTTCTCCCCAGTGAAGGGCGGGGTCAGCAGGCGGATGATGCCTGCCTGCTCGTCGGCAAGCGCCTCCCAAGCAGCCTCCATGGCTGCGGCGCACCTCTGCCTATCCAAGCCAGCCAGCACCGCCCAAGCCTGGGATATAGCGTCGATCCGGCAGGCAGGAGCCTCCCCGCCGCCCAGCACGCTGCCATCGTCGCAGTAGGCTCGAAGATACCAGCCGCCATCCCAGCCATGCTCCTCCACGGCGCGGCGAAGCTCGGTAGCCAGCTCCCGCAGCCAGCAGGCGTCCCGCTCCGATGGCGAAACCTCGGCATAGGCGTCGGCGCAGGCCGCCATAAACATCGTCAGCCATATGCTCTCGCCGCGACCCAGCCTGCCCACGCGGTTCATGCCGTCGTTCCAGTCGCCGCTGCCCATCAGGCACAGGCCGTGTACGCCCCGCCGGTTTGCCCTGCGGAAGGCACGCATGCAGTGTCCGTGGAGGTTATCCTCGTTCTGCGAGGGCTGCATCGGGGCATAGATATCCTCCCTTCCCTCTGGTATCGCCACATCCAGCAGGTAAGGCACGCGCTCCTCAAGCACGGCTCTGTCCCCAGTAACCAGCACATAGCGTGCCGCCACGAAGGGCAGAAAGAGCAGATCATCGCTGATGCCCGTGCGCACGCCGTGCATCGGCTCGTGCCACCAGTGCATCACATCACCAGCCTCAAACTGCCTCGCTGCGCAGCGCAGCAGGTGGGCGCGCACGCGCGGGGCGTCGGTGTAGATCAGGGGCAGCATATCCTGCAATTGATCCCGAAAGCCATAGGCGCCGCCCGGCTGGTAGAGTCCGGTGCGCCCGAGTATGCGGGCATGCTTCACCTGAGAGGGCAGAAATACATTACAGAGGAGGTTCAGCCCCGCATCCGGCACATTGACCTGTAGCGCCTCGGCAGAGCCTGCGCAAGCCAGCCTGCCCCCTCGGAAATCTGCCAGCAGGCGCTCTGCTCCGGCAATATCCCCCGCCATGCCCAGCAGAAAGCGGCATTTTTTCTGTTCACCGGCACGCAGCCGCAGCGGAAGATGCAGCGTCCAGCCGCCGCGGCCCTGCCTCAGGCGCGAAAAGCCGCGCGGACGCAGGATATCCCCGCCGCCGAGGAAGGCAAGCCGATCGCAGCCGCTCTCGCAGCGCAGGTCGTCCGAGGCAAACACCCCCACGCCGCAGCTGCCCGAGGCAAAGCAGGCTCCGTGGCTCGACCATGTGCGCAGCAGGCAGCCGTCCAGCCAATCCACGCCCAGCAGCCAGTCCGCCATGCCGGCAAGCCGCCAAGCCTGCGTGCGCTCGCCATGGTTGGTTATTTCAATTTCAAGGCACAGCCCCGCATCCACGCAGCCGGCCTCCAGCACAAAGCCGGCATCGCCAAGCCTGCCTTCCCAGCGGCATCTGCCTGAGGCAAAGCGCACGGTGAAATCCGTCATTGGCACGTCGCCCGGCAGCAGCCGCCCCCATTCCCGCTTTTCCTCATCCAGCAGGTAGAGCATCCAGCCCCAGCCCTCCCGAAGGGTATCGTTTGCAAAGGGGGTGAGCCTGCCGCTGCGGCTGCTGCCCTGCCAGATAAAGCCGCCGCCACGCTCGGTGAGCACTGCACCGGAGGTTTCGCTGGCGAGCAGGTTGCTCCACGGTGCGGGAGGCAGCGCGCCGCCGTGCAGGCAGATGATATATTCCTCACCCGCAAAGCCGCCATAGCCGTTGTAAGAGCTGAGCCCGGCTGGCTGCTCCTGCTGTACAGACCGCATTTCCTTCCAAGCGTCCCCCATGGGTGCGGCAAGCTCGGCAGTGGCGGCACGAAGCTGGGAAGCAGCCCTGCCAGCCTGACCAGCCTTGCAGTCAAGCCTCAGCGCCGCGCCGCGCAGCACAGCCCGCAGCGCCTGCGGATCGCATTTGTCCCGATCCAGCAGAAAGACCCCGCCAGGCATGTCTCGAAGCTCGCTCAGGTGGCTGGAGGAGATGACCTGCTCTGCCAAGTCCCGCGCAAGCTGGCGATATTCCCCGCCATCCCCGCAGAGGATAACCAGATCCGTTTCGATCCCCAGCGAGCGATAATAGCCATGGATGGCTGCCGCGTCGTGCAGCATGGCTGCATCAGAGCCAGCCTCCACAAGGATCAGCGGCAGGTCGCCGGAGATGCCCGCCCGCCACAGGCTCTCCCGCGCCACAGACTCCTCCGGTGCGCCGTCCGTCGGCTTGAGCCTGCCGTCATAGATGAGCGCCACGGCCCGCTGAGCCAGCCTGCCAAGACCGGCGTCGGGCAGGCAGTGCCTCAGCGCCGCCCTGCCACGCGCCGCAGAGAGCTGTATGGCTCGCCGCGCCGCACTGATCTTGCGTAGCTCCCCGATCTCATCCGCGCAGTTCTCCCCGGCAAGCAGCGCAAAGTGCATCTCCCTGTGTGCGCCCGCTGGCAGCTCCAGCGTGCAGCACAGCGCACCGCAGGGATCCAGCACAAAGCCCGTGCTTCCCCGCATGTCAAGCTGCCCGCCTGCCTGCCCCAGCGCCGCCGTTCTGCCCAGCAGGCAGGCACGATCCGTTTCAAACTGCACATTTTCCATATCCTCCGAGGCTGCGTAGACCATCTCCGGGTATACCCTCCCCGCCTCTCTGCTGCGCCGACGGAAAACCAGCGCACCAGCCTGAAGCCGAGTTTCCACAAACAGATTCTGAAAGGCGGCGTGGGCGCGCATATCGCCCTCCATGGCAAGCGCTGCGGCAAAGCAGCCCGTGAGCCGCAGCCGCCGTGGTTCCCGACCGTGGTTATCCAGCGCAACATGCTGGTAAACCGCGCCGTTCTCCGGGGAAACCGCCAGCGTGAGGGTGCAGCCTATGCCGTCCAGCTCCTCGAAAAAGCGTGCGCAGCCCGCCTCAAACTCCGCCCTGCCGCTCTGACCCAGCGCCAGCTCCCGACCGCTGGCAGCATCCGCAAGCCGAACATAAAGACCCTCGTCCGTCCGGCTCAGATCGCCGCTGAAGCGGTTCAGCAGCAGCCTGCCACGGCGTGCAAAGCCTGCGCCGCGCTTGCTGACCAGCAGCGTGGTTCCGCCGCCGTAGATCGCCTGCGCATCCATGCGGCAGTCCGCCGCAGGCGTCCGCCTGCCCAGCCTGTCCTCCCGCATGCGGCAAGGGCTGTCGTCGCCGCGCCTGCCGCGCTTGGAAAGCCGACGCTTGCAGCACCTCTCCTCCAGCAGCAGCTCCAGCGCCTGTGCCTCCGGGTTCCGCATGAAGCAGCCAGCAAGCGCGTTCTCCCGCAGGGCATTTGCGATGGCGCAGAGGATCATGCCCTGATGGTGCGCCATCGCGCTCTTGACCAGCCTCGGCTCCCCGCCATGCCCCGCCGCACGGAAGTCCGCCGCCTCGTACATGCCATAGACGCCCGACCAGCCAGCCTCACGCATGCGCTGCAGGTTCCGTGCCGCCGCCGCAGGCTGCACGCACAGCACCAGCGCCGCTGCATAGGGAGCCACCACATCCTGACCCACGCTGCCATCCAGCGCCATTTCCCGCAAGCCAAAGGCACGGTACTGGTAGTTCATGTGCAGGTCGAAGGCATAGTAGCCCGATTCCGACACGCCCCACGCTCTATCCAGCCGCCTGCCCAGCGCCATCTGCGCGGCAAGCATGCTCCTGCTGCTCACCCCGGCGAGGGAATGCGGGTGGATCGGCAGCAGCAGCTCGGGCATGAGATATTCAAACATCGTGCCGCTCCACGACAGCAGCCCACGTCCCCTGCCCATGCGCACCAGCGGTCTGCCCAGCCGCAGCCAGTGCTCCGCAGGCGCCTGAGATAGCATCATGGCTGTGTAGCTGAGTATGCGCGATTCCGAGGCATAGAGATCATACCGCGCCTGACTCATCTCCCCTGCCTCCGCATCATAGCCGATATAAAACAGCTTCCGCTCCGCATCGTAGAGCGCATCCAGACGCATCTGCCGCGCCAAGGCATCCATGCGTGCAGCCACCTCACCCTCCGCCGCCCGAGCGCACAGCAGCAGCGCTCCGGCGAGGTTTCCGCTGTCCACAGCGGATACATACCTCGGTCGCAGCGGAGCAAGGGAATCGATATCATACCAGTTGTAGAGCTGTCCCTGCCACTTCTCCAGCCGTTCCAAGCTATCCAGCGTGGCAGAGAAGCGCAGCAGCATTTCCTCCCGCGAGAGCAAGCCCAGCTCCATCGCCGCCACGCAGCTCATCAGATACATGCCGATGTTGGTTGGCGAGGTGCGTCCCGCCGCTCCGGCTGGCGGATCCAGCTGCACGTTGTCCGGCGGCAGACCCGTGCCATCCAGCGGCACATAGCGCTCGAAGAAGCCCCACGTTTCCGCCGCGATATCGCCAAGCAGTGCGCGCTGGTCGGCGCTGAGGCTCTCTGGATCAATGATCGGCGCGGCGGCAAGGTCATCTGCCCAATCCACACCCAGCCAGAACAGCAGAACCAGCGCCAGCGCAGCCGGTATCCAGTAGGGTCTGAGCAGCCCCGGCAGCAGCAGGATCGCCATCACCCGTCCGGGCAGCCTGAGCAGCCTGCCGCCGTGGCTGTCCGCCGCAGGCACCCAATCCAGCAGGTGCTTTCTCGATACAAGCAGCCGCCATAGCGCGCGCAGGATCGCATCCGCCATCCGCAGCGCCGTGACCGGCAGCACGGCAAGCCGCAGCGTGCAGCGCCGCCAAGCCATGGCATCCAGCGGAGCAAGCAGCGCATCGATATAGTTCGCCGCAAGCCCCAGCATGAAGGTCCCCGGCGCATCCAGCCACACAGCCCCCGCCAGCAGCATCAGCAGGGCAGGTGAAAACAGGCTGCGCAGCAGGTTGCCTATAAGCTTCATGCGATCCACCGCCCGCAGCTTCATGCTGGAAAATGCCACCCGAAGCAGCTGCCAGTCCCCCCGCGTCCAGCGGTGCAGCCTGTCAAGCTCCGCGCCGAGGCTCTCCGGCGCATCATCCCATATGCAGATATCCCCGACAAAGCCTGTGCCGCAGAGGATGCCCTCGATCAGATCATGGCTGAGTATCTCCTCCTCCGGCAGAATGCCACTGGTGGCCGCGTCGAAGGCAGCCACATTATACAATCCCTTGCCGCTGAAGCAGCCCCAGCCGGTCATGTCCTGATAGAAGTCCGACACGTCCGCCGGATAACCATCCACGCCGCCATCCCCCGCCGTAAGCTCGGTATAGCGGCTCTGGTTCCCCGAAAGGCTCGGCTGCACGCAGGGCTGAAGCAGGGCATACCTCCGGTTCAGCGGATGCAGCATCGTTCCAAGCAGCCGCCGCAGCGTGCCCGGCAGGCAGCGGCTGTCGGCATCCAACGTAAGCACATAGCGATAGCCAGCCCTCGCCAGCCGCTCCGCCGCGCCACCCTCCGCCGCAAAGGCAGCGCCCGCGCCCTCCCTGCCCAGCAGCAGGGCATTGAGCGCCGTCAGAGCGCCGCGCTTCCTGCCCTCGCCCATCCAGCGCCCATCCCGCACGCGCAGGCTGCGCTGCCTGTGCAGGTAATAATATTTCTCCCGCTCGCTCCTCTGGTTCAGCCTCGCCACGCCGCAACGGGCGGCGGCAAGGATCGGGCCGTCGCCATCCTCTGCTTCGGCGTCGCCATCCCGAAAGTCGCCCAGCAGCAGAAAATCCACATTTGCATCCCGCTCCAGACAGCCCAGCACCTCCATGCGGCGAACCATCTCCTCCGCCCGCGCCGCGCTGCTCAACAGCACCGGCAGCACGACCAGTGTCCTCGCATCGGCAGGCACGGCGTCCAGCTTCAGCCTCAGCAGCCGCCTTGGCTTCACAAGCAGGCTGGCAAGCCTGCCCGCAAGCTTGGTGGAAGCCACCCAAGCCAGCGGCACAAGGCAGGGAGCAAGCAGAGGTTTATCCACGATCAGGCAGCCCAGCGCCAGCAGGAGCGCCGCCCCGCCCGCAAGAAGCAGCGTACTGAGCCTGCCCGTGGGATCGGGTATCCGCCGCCAGAGCCGCCTGCCGCCCAGCCTGCGCCTAAGCGCCTCCCGACCGCCATCCTCCGCCAGATAGCGGCATGCCGTGTCCCCATTCTCCCTGCCGAGCCGCAGCGCACAGCGAACCACCGCCGCTTCATGCACGCCCAGCCGGCGGGCAAGCTCCCGCACTGCCTCGCGCAGGCTCGCCTTGGAGGGATCGTCCATAGCGGCGTAGGTTTGATCCTCCATCAGCTCCATCTCCGCTATGCTGATCTCAGCAAAACAGCGCTGCCAATCCAGCCTATCCAGCAGCCTGCACAGCGACATGAGATTATCCAGACGCAGGCTGCATGCCGCGCAGCGCTGGTTTGCCTGCTCCACCATGCGCCCGGCATTGCAGCAGGCAAGCAGAAGCCTATGGCGATCCTGCCTGCCTGCCTCGCCGCATATCTTCAGCGCCTGCTCTACAAATATCGCGTCCCTGCGCCGGGGCAGTGCGGCATTTCCCTCCGCCCAGCGGCGGGCGGAGATGCGCATAGCCTGCATGGAGCCGATCTCCCGCGCCACATCCGCCAGAGCCTCGCAGGCTGCCATGCGAAGCGCCGTCGGCAGGCGATCGATCTCTGCCATATTCAGCTGGCGGCTGCGGTCAAATGCTCGCGCTGCCTCTATGATCCGCTCCCGATCCAGCCGCTCCTCGCCGCCGCGCAGCAGCTCCCGGGCAAAGCGCAGTATGCGTATCTGACCATTTTCTCGCGGTAGCCCGCGCAGGCGCTCGCTGCGGAAGCTATCCATGCAAGCCTCCAGCCTGCCTGCCTCGCTGCAGAACCTGCGCAGCAATTCATCCTCCGCAGCCATACAGGCACGGCGCTCCAGCCGCCTCAGCTGCCGCCGCAGGCGATGCACGGCGGGATATTCCAAAAAGAAGCTCATCTTCGTTCCTCCTGCAAAAGCATGTGCATATAGCCATAATTCCAGATGCAGTATGACCGCTTTGCAGGAATTTCATTCCAAAACCGCTCCATCCAGCCCCAAAATCCACCCGAAAGGCGCCCAATAAGCACCTAATAAGCACACGATAGGCACACAAAAGGAGCCTGACCGGCTATGGTCAGGCTCCTGAATGATATAGCTTTCCTATAACGATATAACCTCGTCCAGCAGGCTTACTCTGCCTCGTCGCCCAGCTCGGCGCGACGACGGCGCACAGCCTTGCAAGCCTCGCTCAGCTCATCCTCCACGGAGGCAAGCAGCTGGTAGGCATCGTGGTTTGCCTTAAGGCGCAGCTCGCTGGCCTCCACGCGGGCGTCATTTTTGATGATGCGAGCTTCCTCACGCGCCTGACGCACGATTTCGTTTTCATCCACGAGATGATCCGCACGCTCCTGCGCGTCGGCAAGGATGGCGTGCGCCTCGTTTTCCGCATCGGAAACGATCTGCTCGGCATCGTTTCTTGCCTTTTCCAGCGCTGCATTGGCGCGCATTTCGGCAGAGCTGACGCGGTTCATGGCGGCGGTCTCCGCAGAACCCATGATGCGCTCGCGCTCCGCATACATCTGCATGCCATACTGCACGGCGTCGGGCAGGTTGCGCTCCATATCGTCAATGATCATCAGGCACTTATCTGCATCGATGATCTTCTTGTTCGTCAGCGGAACGTTGGTGCCGGAACGAATGGCGGAACGAATGTGCTTGAGCAGCTCGAGGAAATACTTCATATCGTCGATCTCTTCGACCGGCGTCTGCTGCGCCTGCTCAGCGCGAACCTCCATATCTTCACCATCGTAGAACTTTTCCTGATCGCGGTCCATTCTAGTCCTTCCTTTCCGCACACGACTCGACGCCATATGCAGCGTAGATTTTCCCGATGATCTCCTCCGGTACCATGCCATGAATCGGTGCGCCATGGGCGGCGCAGTCCCGCACGATGGTTGACGAGATCATGCTATATTCGGGCAAAGAGCTTAAAAATACTGTTTCAACCTTGCCGATCTGCCGGTTTGCCTCCGCCATCTGCATCTCAAAGAGCAGATCTGAGGAATTGCGCAGACCGCGCAGAATCACATCCGCGCCGCAATTGCGCACCACATCCACCAGCAGACCCGTATCCGCAATCACGCGGACATTGGCAAATTCCCTTGTGATCGACCTGAGCATCTCCAGCCGTGCCTCGGGGGAAAAGAGATAGCTCTTGGCCTGCTGCGAAAGCACGGCAACCACCACTTCGTCAAACATCGCCGCACCTCGGCGGATGATATCGAGATGACCGTTGGTTGGCGGCGAAAAGCTGCCGGCATATACCGCAATCATTTTGACCGTCCTCGCTTTGCTATACTCTGTTCACGGCTCTGGAAAGACCCGGGCTTAGAGCCTCCTCAGCCATTCCCTCGGCGCAGAAAATCGATGCTCGTCTCGCCATAGCTGCGGCTGTCGTAGACCTCAAAGCCCTCGGGGATGCGTATGCTTGCATCGTGCCTGCGCTCGGCGACGATCACCGCGCCTTCCCGAAGCATGCCTGCCCGGTCGAGCCGCTCGATGGCGTCTGGATAGGCATCGGTCATGCGATAAGGCGGATCAAGAAATACCAGATCGAAGCTGCGCGGCGCCGCATGGCTGATGGCGGAGCGATAATCCATCTTCAGGATCAGCGCTCGGGCGTCCAGCTCCTCCTTGAGCACGCTTGCGGCATTGCGCCGGATCGCCTCAATCGCCTGCCTGCTGCTGTCGGCAATCACGGCAAAGGCTGCGCCGCGGCTGAGAGCCTCCAACGACAGCGCGCCGGTACCTCCAAAGAGGTCCAGCACCTGTGCGTCCGCCACATATCCGTTCAATATATTGAACAGCGAACCCCTGATTTTATCCGAGGTCGGCCGCGTCTGGTCGCCGGGCGGCGCATACAGCGTCCTTCCCCGCGCTTCGCCTGCTATAATGCGCATATCTTCACCTATGGTATTTGTCTTAATTATATCACAATTCGTTCAGGTTTGCAAACGTTATTTTCTAAATATTATCAAATTTGACCCTCTTTTGGTGCTCCAGAACCGTCTTTTTTTGATTTTTTACAAAAGACAGCGCCAGTTGCGCCGCTCAATCCACATAAGCGATGGGCACGCGGGCGGAAAAACCGAGCATGATCTCATAGGGAATGGTTTCCGCGAGGGCGGCAAGCTCGTCCGGGGTGATGCGCTGGTTGCCCTGCGCGCCCATGAGCACCACGGGGCTGGCAAGGCTTGCCTCGAGGATATCCGTCACATCCGCCATCAGCATATCCATGCAAACATTGCCCACCACCGGCGCGCGCCTGCCGCAAACCAGCACGTCGGCACGGTTGCCCAGAATGCGGGGATAGCCGTCGCCATAGCCGATGGGCAGGGTCATGATGCGGCTGTCGCGCCGGGCGATGAAGCTCCGGCCGTAGCCAACGCTGTCGCCCGCCTTGATCTCCTCGATGCGCACCGGCAGGCAGGAAAGGGTCTGGGCATAGCTGAGCCTGTCCTTGAGCGCAGGCTCCAGTGTTCCATAGAGGGCAATGCCCGCACGCACCATATCATACTGGTAATCGCCGCTGAGCATGGCGGAGGTTGCCGCCGCATGGGCGATGGGATGGTAGCCCGCCTCGCGAACCAGCTCCACTGCATGCCGGAAGGCTTGGTTCTGGCTGCGGGTGAAGGCTTCGTCGCTCTCCGCCACGCAGAAGTGGGTGAAGATGCCCTCCATGTCCACATGGGGACAGCGCCTCCACGCCTCGAGCATAGCCTGCAAGCCATCCTCCCCACGCACGCCGATGCGGGACATGCCGGAATCGATCTTGAGATGCGCCTTGGCACGCTTGCCCAGCGCCACCGCCGCAGCCTCAAGGCTGAGCAGCATATCCGGGCTATAGACCGCCTGAGAAGCCTCCGCAGCCACGGCCTCGCAGAGGGAATCCGCCTGCGCGCCGCCGAGGATGAGTATGGGCTGAGCGATACCTGCCATGCGCAGCTGCACAGCCTCCTCCACGATGGCGACGGCAAAGGCGTCGGCG
This sequence comes from uncultured Oscillospiraceae bacterium, assembly GCA_964458825.1. Taxonomy (GTDB): domain Bacteria; phylum Bacillota; class Clostridia; order Christensenellales; family Aristaeellaceae; genus SFTH01. The sequence goes on from CAYWLE010000008.1 coordinate 18,893, forward strand.
CCGGCACGCTGCATGGCAAGCGCCGCTCGAACTGCGCCATGACCATAGGCGTTTGCCTTCACCACGCACATCAGCTTCACCCCCGCAGGCACGCTCTGCCGGATGAGCAAAGCATTGCCGTACAGGGCTTTTTCGGAAATACAAAGCTTCGTGGTACGCACGCGGATACACCTTCCTCTCGCCTGATGAACGCTGGTCGCAGCCGATTTTTCAGCTTAGTGTGGCACAGACCTATATTATATCGTTTTTCCTTCCAAATTGCAACATATTTTGTTCTCGTTTTCCGAAACCCC
>CAYWLE010000009.1:0-19148 GCA_964458825.1 uncultured Oscillospiraceae bacterium
GGCGATACCATTACGCTGGCAACCAACCCCGCCGCCGAACCTCTGCCCGGCTATAAACCGTGCTGCCCATGGTGTACTGCGGCATCTATCCCGCTGATGGTGCGGATTACGAATCCCTGCGCGACGCCCTCGAGCGCCTGCGCCTCAATGACGCCGCCCTCTCCTACGAGCCTGAAACCTCCGTGGCGCTGGGCTATGGCTTCCGCTGCGGCTTCTTGGGGCTGCTGCATATGGAGATCATCCAGCAGAGGCTGGAGCGCGAGTTTGATCTCGACCTCGTCACCACCGCCCCCAGCGTTGTCTATAAGGTGAATAAGACCGACGGCACGCAGGTAATGATCGATAACCCAACCAACCTGCCCCCCGTGCAGGAGATCGAATCCATGGAGGAGCCCTTTGTGGACGCCTCCGTCATCACCCCGCAGGACTTTGTGGGCGCCATTATGGAGCTTTGTCAGGACAAGCGCGGTATATTCCGCGATATGAAGTACATCGAGGGCGGTCGCGTAATGCTCAATTACGATATGCCCCTCAACGAGGTTATCTACGATTTCTTCGACCAGCTCAAGTCCCGCACCCGCGGCTATGCCTCCTTCGATTATGAACTCAAGGGCTATGTCAAGAGCGATCTGGTGAAGTTGGATATGCTGCTCAATGGCGACCAATGCGACGCGCTCTCCATCATCGTGCATCGGGATCGCGCCTATCCCCGCGGTCGCTCCATCGCCGAAAAGCTCAAGGAAGCCATACCGCGGCAGATGTTTGAGATACCGATCCAGGCAGCCATCGGCGGCAAGGTCATCGCCCGCGAGACGGTGAAGGCGCTGCGCAAGGATGTGCTTGCCAAGTGCTATGGCGGCGATATCACCCGCAAAAAGAAGCTGCTGGAGAAGCAAAAGGAAGGTAAAAAGCGCATGCGGCAGGTCGGCACCGTCGCCGTGCCCAGCGAAGCCTTCATGGCGGTTCTGAAGATGGATTGATTATCGAAGCAAAGGGAGCTTAAACGATAGAAGATGAAACCCCTTGCCATCTACCTCCACGTCCCCTTCTGCGCCCGCAAATGCGCCTATTGCGATTTTGCGTCCTTCAGCGGTCGGCTGGACGATTGGAAGCCATATTTTACCGCCCTGCTCGGCGAGATCGATGCATGGGCGGACGAGCTGTGCGCTTATGAGGCGCACAGCATCTTTTTCGGCGGCGGCACGCCTTCGCTGGTGCCTGCGGAGTATATTGCCGCAGCACTTAGCCGCCTGCATAGCCGCGTGACCTTTGCCGAGGATGCCGAGATCACCATCGAAGCCAATCCCGGCACCCTCACCCCAGCCAAGCTTCAAGCCTACCGTGCAGCAGGGATCAACCGCATCTCCATCGGCGTGCAGAGCTTCGATGTAGGGCTTCTCAAGACGCTGGGTCGCATCCATACCCCCGAGGAAGCCGCCGCTGCCGTCCGCATGGCTCGGGAGGCTGGCTTTACAAACATCAGCTTAGACCTCATGTATGCCCTGCCGGGGCAGAGCTTGGCGCAGTGGCGCGATACCCTCGCGCAGGCGGTCAGTCTGCCCGTGAACCATATCTCCGCCTATAGCCTGATCGTGGAGGAGGGCACGCCGCTCCATTGCTCTGTAATGGCAGGGGAGATACACGTCCCTGACGATGACGCCGCCATCGAGATGCAGCGCATGGCTGTGGCTTATCTGGCGGGCCATGGCTTTGAGCGCTACGAGATATCCAATTTTGCCCAGCCGGGCTTCGAGTCACGCCATAACATGACCTACTGGCTCGGCGGCGAATATCTGGGTCTTGGCAGCGCTGCCCACTCTCTGATGGGAAATGAACGCTTCTCCAATCCGCCCCAGCTGGAGCGCTATCTGGCAGGCGAGCGCATGCTGGATCGACAGGCACGCAGCCCGCTGGATCGGCAGGAGGAGGCACTCATGCTGGAAACCCGCATGCTGCGAGGGCTGGAGCTTGCTGCGTGGCAGGCACGCTTTGGACAGGATCTGCTCCAGAGCCGCGCCCGCGAAGTGCAAAGGCTGCTGGACTGCGGTCTGATCGAGATTAAAAATGGCTTCCTGCGCCTGACTCAAGTGGGTCTGGAATTGCAGGACAGCGTGGTGCTGGAGCTTATGTAGCTCAAAGGAAGGAAAAACAAGCGAAATCAAGAAAAGAGGATTGAAAAACCATGGCAGAAAGTACGCCCCTCTCCCTGCGGAACCAGCTCATCTATTCCGTATACCTGCGCAACCATACCTCCGAGGGTAGCTTCCGCACATTGGAACATGATCTGCCCCGCATTCGGGCGCTCGGCACGGATATCATATGGCTCATGCCCATCCATCCCATCGGCGAGGCGGGCAGAAAGGGCAGCCTCGGCTGTCCCTACGCCAACCGGGATTACCGCAGCGTCAATCCCGAATATGGCTCCATGGAGGATTTTACCCATCTTGTGGATGCCATCCATGCCAACGGCATGAAGTGCATCATCGATGTAGTTTACAACCATACCTCCCCGGATTCTACCCTCAGATATGAGCATCCAGACTTTTTCTATCATGCCTCGGACGGCTCCTTCGGCAACCGCTTTGGCGACTGGTCGGATGTGATCGACCTCGACTATGATAACCGTGACCTCTGGGTATACCAGATCGATAGCCTGAAGCAGTGGGCAGCCATCGTGGATGGCTTCCGCTGCGATGTTGCCTCCCTCGTGCCGGTGGATTTCTGGATGGAAGCCCGTGCCGCCTGCGAGAAGGTCAAGCCGGGGCTGATCTGGCTGGCTGAAACCGTGCATAAGAGCTTCAACTGTCAGGCTCGCCTTGCCGGTATGCGCATCTGCTCCGATTCCGAGGCATATGCAGCCTTCGATATGGAGTATAGCTATGATATCCGCGAGCTGCTGGATGGCTATTGGGCAGGCACGCGCCCGCTCCACGAGTGGGTGGAGGCCCTCTGCGCTCAGGAGTGCGTCTATCCAGCCAACTATATCAAGCTCCGCTGCCTCGAAAACCACGATCAGCCCCGCATTGCCTCCCGGGTGAGCGACCCCGTCGCCCTCTCCAACTGGCATGCCATGCTCTTCATGCTCAAGGGAACCGCCATGCTCTATGGCGGCGAGGAATTTTGCGACGCTAACCAGCCCAGCCTCTTTGAACGCGATACCGTCAATCGCACAGGCAGGGATATCTCCGCCGAGCTTGCAAGCCTCGCCGCGCTGAAAAAGCGCGTCATGCCCGAGGACGCCGCCTTCACCGCCGAGGCAGACGACGCCCAACATGTAGTGCGCACCCTCTGCGCTGTGCCCGGCGGCAGGGGCTGCATCGGCCTGTTCAGCCTGCGCGGCAAGCCCGTGCGCATGCAGGCAGGTATCCCCGATGGCGACTATACCAACCAGATCGACGGCAGCCTCGCTATCGTGAAGGATGGCATGCTGGAAAGCGATGGCCGCCCCGTGGTCATCGCGGTGGAAAGGCTGTAGCACGCAGGCTCCATCGATGCGCTTATAGCAAAGCGATCGAAAGCTTCTATGCTTCTAATGGAAGCATGAAAGCACGACTGATTTCACCTCCAAAAGCAGCAATAAAGCCGTGCATTAACATATAATGCACGGCTTCCAATATACAGAATAGATTTGCTTAGCTTTATTCCACGACGTTGCCATTTACATCCACAACGTGGATAACCTCGGGGCAGACGTCCAGATAATTTCCATATTGAATGATGCGGTGGGTGATTTCACGCAGCATATCTGCCTGCACGGGGGTGACTTGGGTGCTGAAATCCAGCAGATCATCCTCCAGAGAATCCTGAAGCAGCAAATTTGGGGAAACCTTCAGGGCGTTGGCGAGCTTTACCACCGTATCAAGGCTGGCCTTGCGGGTGCCGCGCTCAATATGCCCGAGGAAGGACAGGCTGATGCCGGAGAGCTGAGAGAGCTTTTCCTGCGTTAGCTGGGCAAGAACGCGCTGCCCTTTGACGCGTTCGCCAAACCTCTTGTACATCATTTCCGTATCCATTATGCGAACACATCCTTTCCTGTATAGTAACAGTTTAACGGCTTTTGGTCAATTTGAAAAGTGTCCATAAGAATTAAACTCAGCAAATAATATTTAATAATAAGTTTAGTTTGCCAACTGGAAGCCGCCGCAGAAAACCAGCTTGGAGGCTTATTTTTTGCATGACTGCGCCGGTTTGATGAGGATAAGTCTGTTTTTATGACGGCAGAATAATAAAATTTTCCTTTGCTGTTGTCATGCGTCGGAGTGAATGTTATAATAAATTGAATGAAACTATGGCAGAGATCGAGCTGGAGGATATGAAGAAGACAGGTATCAAGGCGCGGCGCGGCGGAGGGCTGCGCTGGCTATGGATATGGCTTGTGCAGATAGCCTGCATGGCTGTGCTGGCTGTGGCTGCGGCGGGCAGCCTGTTGGTCAGCAGCGTGCTTTATGAGGCATTCATGTGGGGCGTGCTTCCCATTGCTGGCTGTGTAAGCGCGTGCCTGAGCACGAAAAAGGGTCTGCTGAACTATGCGGCGATGCTTGCGCCGCCGGTGATGCAGGTGCTGGGTCATCTGCTGCTATGGGGCTATGGCCCGGATGTTTCCCCGGTATGCCTGTGCGGCTTTGTGTCGCTGGTTGGCGCGGCTGCAGGGGAGGTTATCAAGCGCCAGCGGAAGCAAACAAAGGAGAATGGCAAATGGAAAAGGATTTGATACTCACCTTGGATGCGGGTACCACGGGCTGCAAGTGCAGCGTATTCAACCAGAAGGGAGAGGCGCTGTGCTCCGTGCGGCGGGATTACCCCACGCTCTATCCCCGTCCGAACTGGGCGGAGCAGGAGCCTGACCGCATATTGGAGGCTGTGTATGATGGCATAAAGGAGATCTTGCAGCAGGTAAGCCCCCAGCGCATTGCCTGCGTGGGTCTGAGTGGCGCGATGAACGGCTGCATCCCCGTGGATGAGGATGGCAATGCCCTGCATCCCAATATCATCCATTCCGACAGCCGCACCGGCGCACAGGTCTTGGAGATCGGCAAGGTCATCAATAAGTACCACTTCTATACCCTCACGGGCAACCGTCTGGATACGCACTATACCCTGCCGAAGATACTCTGGTTCAAGGAGAACCTGCCGGATATCTACAGCCGCGCACGCTGGTTTATGAACATCAAGGACTATATCTATGCCCACCTGACCGGCAGACTGGGCTTTACCGATTATTCCGATGCATCGCTCACCACGGCGCTGGACATCAACAACAAGTGCTGGGCGGCGGAGCTTCTGCGTGAATTACAGATCGATATCGAGCGCATGCCCAAGATACTTGCCGGACACGATATACGCGGCAGGATCACCCGTGCGGTATACTATCGCACAGGGCTGATTACCGGCACGCCGGTTGCCATCGGCGGCGGCGACGGCTGCTGCACGGCGCGCGGCGCAGGCGTGGTTGGTTCCGGCTCTTCCTATTCCTATATTGGTTCCAGCGCGTGGGTGTCCCAGATATTGGATCATCCGGTGATGGATCCCAAGGCACGCATATTCAATTATTTGGATGCAGACGGCCATAGCTGCCATGTGACCGGCACGGTGCAGACCGGCGCGGCAGCCTTTAACTGGGCGCTGCGCAACCTGATGGGCAGCGAGGAGGACTCGCTGGATATCTCCCGCGTGGAGAATATGGCGCGTCAGATCAAGCCCGGCGCGGAGGGCGTGCTCTTCCTGCCCACGCTGATGGGTTCTCGCACGCCTTACTGGGATCCCAATACTCGCGGCGTGCTGATGGGCTTCAGCCTCTACCACGACCAGCGGCACATCGCACGCGCCATTTATGAGGGCGTGGCATTTGCGCTGAACAGCTGCGCCGAGATCATCTCGGAATATGGCGCACCCATACAGAACATGATGCTCACCGGCGGCGGCGCGCGCAGCGGTCTTTGGCCGGATATGCTCGCGGCGGTGTTCGGGCTTCCCGTGCGGGTGCATCGCGCTCCCGGCGAGTGTACCTCCCTTGGCGCAGCCATGCTGGCTGGCGTGGGCGTAGGCATCTTCTCCAGCTATGAGGACGCCGCATCCATGGTGCAGGCACGCTCCGCCCATGCGGTAAATCCTGCTTGGGAAAGGGCATATGGCGAGCTTTACCCCATTTATCGGGATATTTACGATCATGTTCACGACCTGAACGATCGCATCGCCCACTTTGGCGCAGGAGTTTGATATGAGTCAGACGGAAACCGAGCTTCTGGAGGGCTATCTCAACCGCGTGCGGCTCATCTACCACCAGCTGTTCAACCTAGCCCACGCGCTGACTGGCAGCGTGGACGCGGCGGAGTATTGCCTGCAATGCGCGCTGCTTCAGGGCTGGACGGCTGGCGAGGAGGCTGGCAGCAGGCATGGCTTTCGGGAATCCATGCGGCGAGAGCTTATCCGTGCGGGTCTGCGGAACCTATCTGCCGAGCCAGACTGGGATGGTCTGAATGCTCCGGCAGAGGATGATGCAATGCAGCAGGCTGTGGCGCAGGAGGGTACGGATATGCGTCGGGTGCTGGCGCTGCACTGCGGTTGCAGGCTGTCTGCGCGGCAGATCGCCCGCGCCTGTGGCATGGAGCCGCGCCGGGTGAAGGCGATGCTCAGGCGCTTTGAGGCGCGGGTTCGCAGGCGGCTGGGCATGGCGGGCAAACCGATGGATGCACAGATCAGCCGTGCGGTGCGCAGCATGCTGGCGCAGCCGGGCAGCCTTGCTCCAGATATGCTGAGCATGTTCCGCAGCTTCCAGAGCGATGCCGGCGCGGCACAGCGCCCCAGCCGCCTGCCCGGCCGCATATTTCGGGCGGTGCTTGCTGTGGTGCTGGCGCTGCTCTGCGCGGCTGCCTTCTGGTTTGCCGCAGTGCTTTTGCAGCCGCCGGTGCTGGAGGATGCAAATAGCCAAAGCATGATCCAAACCACCGCCTTGCAAAGCGAAAATCATAAATAGGAGCCAAGCTGGGCTGCGCATCCGCAAGCGGATACGCAGCCCTTGCAGCTCTGCATCCGCCGTGGCACAGCTTCATCGAACGTGAGGTTTTATATTGATTATGGCTGCGTGTAAGCGCTTGACGAAGGAAGCTTCATCGGTTATAATATTATCAGCACATTAAAGCGTGAAAGCCGGTGAAATAAATGTACGAATCCAAGCTGAAGAACGAACGGACGGATCTGCTGGCAAAGGCGTTCCTTGCACTGGAGACGCAGGAGGATTGCTATCGCCTATTTGAGGATCTGTTTACCATCCGCGAGATTCAGGATCTATCCTCCCGCATGGAGATCGCGCTGATGTTGCGCGAAAAAGAAACCTACAATGTGATCGTGGAAAAGACGGGCGCTTCCACCGCAACCATCGGTCGTGTGAACCGTGCGCTGAACTATGGCGCAGGCGGTTACACGCTGGTGATGAAGAAGATAGATGAGGAAAAGACCGATTCAATAATAAAGGATTAAATGATGAATTATCTGGATACGCTCAACCCCCAGCAGCGAGCCGCCGTCGAGCAGACGGAGGGGCCGCTGCTTGTTTTGGCAGGCGCGGGCAGCGGAAAGACCCGCGTGCTTACCTGCCGCGTGGCACACCTGATCGAAAAGGGCGTGCCTGCATGGAAGATACTGGCCATCACCTTTACCAACAAGGCGGCAAAGGAGATGGTGGAGCGCGTGGACAGCCTCGCCGGGGAGGCGGGCAAGGATGCATGGGTATCCACCTTTCACTCCTGCTGCGCACGGATACTGCGCCGCGATATAGAGAAGCTGGGCTACAAGCGGGAGTTCGTGATCTATGATGAGGACGATCGCATGTCGGTAATCAAGGCTGTGGCGAAGGCGCTGGAGCTGGGCGACAAGGAATACCCGCCCAAGGCGATCAGGGCTGCCATATCCGATGCAAAGAACCGCATGCTCACCCCCAAGGAGTGGCTCAAGGATGCGGGCGATAACTTCCGCAACCGCAAGATATGCGAGGCTTACGAGAAGTACGAGGCGACGTTGCGGGGCAACAACGCGCTGGACTTTGACGACCTGCTCATTAAGACGTTGGAGCTGCTCAGCAGTCATCCGCCGGTATTGCAGTATTATCAGGATCGCTTTGATTATATCCTCGTGGACGAATATCAGGATACGAACGTAGCACAATATCAGTTTGTCAGGCTGCTGGCAGGAAACAAGCGCAACCTGTGCGTGGTTGGCGATGATGACCAGTCCATCTATGGCTGGCGCGGCGCGGACATACGCAACATACTGGATTTTGAGAAGGACTTTCCCGATTGCCGGGTGATCAAGCTGGAGCAGAACTACCGCTCCACCGGCAATATTCTGGACGCAGCCAACCAAGTGATTGCCCACAACTCCGGCAGAAAGGAAAAGGCGCTGTGGACGGAGTGCGACCCCGGCGACAAGGTGGCGCTCTACCACGCCATGGACGAGCGGGACGAGGCTGCCTTTGCGGCGCTGATGTCCAAGAAGCTGATGAGCCAAGGCTTGCGGGCAGGGGAGATTGCCGTGCTCTACCGCACCAACGCCCAGAGCCGTGTAATTGAAGAAGCCTTTGTGCGCGCAGGCGTGCCCAGCCGCATATACGGCGGCCAGAGGTTCTATGATCGCAAGGAGGTAAAGGATCTCATCGCCTACATGCGGGCGCTGGTGAACCCGGACGACGATGTATCCGTTCGCCGCATCATAAACGAGCCCAAGCGCGGCATCGGCGATACCACGGTGGAGAAGCTGGCTGCCTATGCCGAGGCAAACGGGCTATCGCTGATGGCGGCGGTGCTGACCTGCGAGGATAGCGGACTGGCTTCCGGCACGGTCAATAAGGTAAAGGGCTTTGCGGAGCTGATGCTTTCCCTCACCGAGGCCATGTATACCCTGCCCATGACGGACTTTACCGCCGCGCTCATTGAGCAGACCGGCTATGTGAAGGCGCTCGAAGCCAGCCCCACGGAGGAAAATCAGGCGCGCATAGAGAATATACGCGAGCTTGAGGGCGCCGTCAGCGAGTTTGTGAAGCTGGATCCAGAGGGCGAGCTTTCGGACTTCCTTGAAAACGTGGCGCTCATTACCGATGTGGATAACCTCAACCAGACCAGCGGTGCAGTTACCCTGATGACCCTGCACTCCGCCAAGGGACTGGAGTTTGACGCGGTATTTCTGGTGGGCATGGAGGAAGGCGTGTTTCCCCTCGCCCGCGCCATGTATGATGAAACTGCGCTGGAGGAGGAGCGGCGCTTGGCCTACGTGGGCATCACCCGCGCCAAGAAGAAGCTTTATCTCAGCCATGCCCACACGCGCATGCTGTATAACGCCCGCAACGCCAACCAGCTCTCCCGCTTCGTGAGCGAGATCCCCCAGCGGCTGATACAGGAGGGCGCGGTGAAGACCAACAGCCGCCTGCCCGGCACGCAGGGTCAGAGCTGGAGCGATGCCCGCGGAAGGCAGGCTGTATACCAGCAAGGTTCCTACCAGCAGCCTTCGTACCTGCAACCTCAGCGCTATGGCGCAGCGGCTCCTCAGCGGCAGGCAATGGGCATTCAGGGCTTGCAGAAGGGCTTCGGCACGCAGCAGCCAGCCCGACCGCAGAACGCCTCTGGACAGGGCTTGCGGCTGTTTAAGAGCGGCGACCGCGTGATCCACGCGGTGTTCGGTCGGGGCAGCGTGACCCGTATAGAGGGCGAGGGCAGCGGGCAGAAGGTTTGCGTGAAGTTTGATTCCGGTGCGGAGAAGCGCTTTTCGGCAAATATCGCGCCGCTGCGGAAGCTGGATGGCTGATGGCTTGAATGGATTGATGAACGGAGGTTTCCGACTATGGATCGCATGCGTGCGCTGGTGGATCGGCTCAACCAGACTGCCTATGAGTATTATACGCTGGATAACCCCAGCATTTCCGATAAGGAATGGGATGCGCTCTATGATGAGCTGCTGAAGCTGGAGGCTGAAACGGGCGAGCGCCTGCCCGATTCCCCCACGCGAAGGGTGGGCGGCGAGGTGCTTGCAGGCTTTGAACCCCACACCCACATTGCCCGGTTGTGGAGCATGGGCAAGGCACAGTCCATCGATGCGCTGCGGGAGTGGGCTGCCCGGGCGGAGCGGCTGCGTCTGGAGGCGGGTCTGCCGGAGCTTCGCTATGTGGTGGAGCACAAGTTCGACGGTCTGACCATCAACCTGACCTATGAAAATGGCCAGCTTGTGCAGGCAGCCACCCGTGGCAATGGCGTGACCGGCGAGGCAATACTGCCGCAGGCGCTCACCATACGCTCCATACCCCTGCGCATAGCCTATCAGGGCAGGATGGAGGTGCATGGCGAGGCATTCATGCGGCTGAGCGTGCTGGATGCATATAACAGGACGGCAAAGGAGCCGCTGAAGAATCCCCGCAATGCCGCCGCAGGCGCGCTGCGCAACCTCGACCCTGCGGTGACAGCATCGCGCCGGCTGGATGCCTGCTTCTATGATGTGGGCTACATCGAGGGCAGGAGCTTTGCCGACCAGCGGGAGATGCTGGCTTTTCTGGCGGAGAACCGCTTTCCGGTGTCCGGGCAGGAGGTATATGCCGATACGTTGGAGCAGGCAATCGAGGCTGTGCATGCCGTGGAGCTTTCCCGGCCCGATCTGGACTACATGATCGACGGCGCGGTGATCAAAATCACCAGCTTTGCCGCAAGGGAGGCGCTGGGCTACACGGACAAGTTCCCTCGCTGGGCGGTTGCTTACAAGTTCGAGGCGGAGGAGATGACCTCCACGCTGGAGGATGTGACTTGGCAGATCGGCCGCACAGGCAAGCTCACGCCGCTGGCGCATGTTTCCCCCGTGGAGCTTGCGGGAGCCACGGTGCGACGTGCCACGCTGAATAACTGGCAGGATATCCAGCGCAAGCGGGTGAAGCTCGGCGCGAAGGTTTGGATTCGCCGCTCCAACGAGGTGATCCCGGAGATCATGGGTCGCGTGGACGAATATGTGGAGGGCGAGCGGGAGGTTATCAAGCCGGAAACCTGCCCTGCCTGTGGCGCGAAGCTGGAGGAGAGGGGCGCGCACATCTTCTGCCCCAACCGCGATGGCTGCAAGCCGCAGATCGTGATGCGAATCAGCCACTTTGCCAGCCGTGACGCTATGGATATCGACGCCTTCTCGGAAAAGACGGTGGCGCAGCTGATCGATGTAGGCTTGCTTCAGGAGGCTGACCAGCTCTATGGGCTGGAGAAGGAGCAGCTGTGCAGTCTGGAGCGCTTTGGCGAGAGGAAGGCGGAGAAGCTGCTTCGTGCCATTGAGGCGAGCAAGAGCTGCACGCTGGCCGCCTTTATATACGCCATCGGCATACCAAACATTGGAACCAAAACGGCCCGCGACCTTGCCGAGCATTACCGCAGTATCGACGCGCTGCGGCAGGCGAGCCGGGAGGAGCTTACCCAGATCGACGAGATCGGCGATATTGTGGCGGATTCCGTGGCTGGCTTCTTCGAGGATGCAAATAATGTCCGGCTGGTGGATGCGCTGCTGGCGGCGGGGGTCAGCCCCGAAGCGCCGGTGCAGCAGGCTTCCGGCGGCGCGCTGGAGGGCATGACGGTGGTCGTGACCGGCACGCTCAGCTCCTTCTCCCGTGCGGAGGCGGAGGAGGCCGTGCGCAATGCAGGCGGCAAGGCGGCTGGATCGGTATCGAAAAAGACCAGCCTCGTGCTGGCTGGAGAGAACGCGGGCAGCAAGCTTGCCAAGGCGCAGGCGCTCGGCGTGCGGGTAATTGATGAGGAAACGTTCAAATCCATGCTCGGCATGTAAATTTCTGAAAATGGATGAAAAACGCCGTGCTTTGTGATATAATGAATATCGGATGATTATAAAGTGGAGCCTTGAAGCATGGCTCTGCTTTCATGGGAGGAAATACCAATGCTTAGCATGACCGGCTATGGACGCGCAATGCTGGAGAGAGAGGGCCGCCAGCTCACCATAGAGCTCAAGAGCGTGAACCATCGCTTTCTGGATCTGTCCTTCCGCATGCCGAGGAACCTGATGTTTCTGGAGGATGATATCCGCAAGTGCATTTCATCCCGCCTTGCCAGGGGACATGTGGATGTGTTTATGACCTACCGCAACATGCGCTCCGATGCGCGGGTGGTGAATGTGGATCGCGCGCTCTATGACGCTTATGCCGCCGCGCTCAGCCAGCTTGCCGGCGAGGACTGCGTGCGGGATGACCGCAGCCTGATGAGCATCGCCCGCATGCCGGACGTGCTGACGGTTTCCGAGGCGGAGGAGGATCAGGAGGCGCTGCGCACGCTGCTGAAGGAAACGCTTTCCGCCGCGCTGGATGGTCTTGTCGCCATGCGCGAGCGCGAGGGTGCGGAGATGAAGCGGGATCTTTCCTTGCGCCTTGATCGCATTGAGAATATGCTCGGCAGGGTGGAGGAGCGCTACCCGCAGACTGTGGAGGAATACACCCGTAGGCTGCGCAGCGGCATTGAGGAGCTGATCGGTCAGAGCGTGGACGAGGCAAGGCTGCTTACCGAGGTTGCCATCATGGTTGACCGCAGCGCCATCGCCGAGGAAACCGTGCGCCTGCATGCCCACATTGCCCAGTTTCGGGAGTGTCTGGAGCAGGCGGAGCCGGTGGGTCGCCGCATCGATTTTCTGGTGCAGGAGCTTAACCGCGAGGTGAATACCATTACATCTAAATCGCAGGACGTGCCCATCACCCAGCTGGCGGTGGACATGAAGGCGGAGATCGAAAAGCTGCGCGAGCAGTTGCAAAACATCGAGTAAGCTGCCCGTCCGCCAAGGGGCAGCATGAAGGGGAGACGATCCCTCCGCCGGATAAAAAGCTGAGGATACATAAGATATAGAGGGGAAGATTTTCATATGTCGAAACGTGGAATGCTGTTTGTCGTTTCGGGGCCTGCGGGCGCGGGCAAATCCGAGATCGTGAAGACCGTACTCAAAAAGCACCCGGATGTGAAGCTCTCCGTGTCCTGCACCACCCGTGCGCCGCGGCCGGGAGAGATCGACGGCGTACACTACCACTTTGTGACGGACGAGCGCTTTGACGAGCTGGTTTCTCAGAACGCATTCTACGAGTGGGCGCACGTCCACCAGAACCGCTATGGCACGCTCAAGAGCGTGGTAAAGGAGATGCTGGAGCAGGGCTGCGACCTCATCCTTGAGATCGACGTGCAGGGCTGCTTGCAGGTTCTGGCGCAGGACAAGGACGCCGTGGGCATCTTCGTGAGCCCGCCCAGCCGGGAAAATCTGGAAAAGCGGCTGCGCAACCGCGGCACCGAATCGGAGGAATCCATTCGCGTGCGGCTCAACAACGTGGCTGGCGAGGTTGCCACGGCATACAAGTATGACTACGTGATCATCCATCAGGACTGGAGCGACGTACCCGATGCGCTGGAGATTGCAGCCGACGAGGTATACGCCATCATCTCCGCCAAGCGCTGCGAGGAGGTGCGCCGCGCTGCCTTCCTCGATTCCCTCATGGCTCAGCTCAAGGACTGAGCGAGGATATTGCCTTAACCATCAAGCCTAAACCTATTACTTTATCAGGAGGAACTGCTTATGATGACCGAACCGCCCATTGGCGAGCTGCTCAAGAAGGTGGACTGCCGTTACACGCTGGCTGTGGAGGCTTCCAAGCGCGCACGCGAGCTTATCAGCGGAAGCCTGCCGCTGATCGATACCAAGGATAGCAATCCGCTCTCCATCGCCATCGAGGAGATCAACCGCGGACTGATTACCTATTCCCGCGATGAAGCAGCCGAGGACGAGGAGAACTGAGCCCTTCGCAGCAGCCACATATACCCTATGACGCGAAAACCCGAGCTTCAAGCTCCTCCGCGCAGCAAAGCTGCGGATGGGCGAGTCGGTTTTCGCTTCTTGTGTTGTCTGAAGCGCTGGTTTTTTTGCTGTTTTTTGCCTGCTTAGAGCTTGGTCTGTGATTGGTCTGTTGTTGGTCTGGTCGGGCGCTTGCTTGGCTGGCTGCTTGGCTTTTTCGGAAGCTTTGGTTGAATAAAGCGCCGCTTTTCTGCATGGAAGCGGCTTGGCAAAGGTCGGGAGGTTTGTTTCGTCTTATGCTCAAGGGAAAAAGGATCGTGCTGGGCGTGACCGGCGGCATCGCAGCTTACAAGGCATGCGATCTGGTGAGCAGGCTGAAGAAGCAGGGCGCGGAGGTTCGCGTGGTGCTTACCAGCCATGCCTGTGAATTTGTGCCTCCGCTGACCTTCGAGACGCTCAGCGGCAATCAGGCTTACTGCGACGGCTTTGACCGCAAGTATGAGATCGGCCATGTGGCGCTGGCAAAGTGGGCGGACATATTTATTGTGGCTCCGGTCACGGCAAACGCGCTGGCGAAGTTTGCAGCCGGCATTGCAGATGACCTGCTCACCACAACCTACCTTGCCATGCGCTGCCCGGTGCTGCTAGCTCCGGCGATGAACAGCGCCATGTATCTTCATCCAGCCACGCAACAGAACCTGAACACCCTGTCCGAGCGGGGCGTGCGCTTCGTGGGACCGGAATCCGGCTTCCTTGCCTGCGGCGAGCAGGACGTGGGTCGCATGTCCGAGCCTGCGCAGATTGTGGAGGCTGCCGCGGCGGCGCTCGATCCGCTGCGGGACATGGAGGGACTGCGGGTGCTGGTGACGGCCGGGCCGACGGTGGAGCGGATCGACCCCGTGCGCTACATCACCAACCGCTCCACCGGCAAGATGGGCTATGCCATTGCCGAGGCGGCGCAGGCGCGGGGAGCAATGGTGACGCTGGTTTCCGGGCCAACCAGCCTACAGGCGCCCAAGGGCGTGGAGCTGCGCAGGATAGAATCCAGCGCCCAGCTGTGCGATGCTGTGCTTGCCTGCGCGGAGGCGGCGGACGTGGTGATACAGGCGGCGGCTCCGGCGGACTTCCGTCCGAAGCATGCAGCGGAGCAGAAGATCAAAAAGACCGGCGAGAGCATGACGCTGGAGCTTGAGGCGACCACCGATATTGCCGCCGAGCTTGGCAGGCGCAAGCGTGCCGGACAGGTGCTGGTTGCCTTCGCTGCGGAAACCAACGATGTGCTTGCAAACGCCCGCCGGAAGCTGGATAAGAAGAACGCCGATCTGATCGTTGCCAATGATGTATCCCGCAGCGACGCAGGCTTCGGCGTGGATACCAACGTCATTACCCTCATTACTCGCAGCGAGGTATGTCCGCTGGAGAAGATGAGCAAGCGCTCGGCTGCCGACGCCATCCTTTCCTGCGTGCTGGAGCGCCTGCATGCGGAGGCGGGAACGGAAGCATAAATGAGCAGCTACGCAAACATCATTGTGGATCTCTCTGCCGACGCGCTGGACAGGCTGTTCAGCTATGTTGTGCCGGAGGGCATGGAGCTGACGCCCGGCCAGCAGGTGCTGGTTCCCTTCGGACCGAGGAGGATAGAGGGCTTCGTGATCTCGCTGACGGATCACTGCGACCTGCCCAAGGAGAAGATACGAAGCGTTATCGGCCCGGTGCAGCCCTATCCGCTGGTGCTGCCGGAGCTGATGGAGCTGGCGGAGTGGATGCACGGGAGATACCTGTGCAATCTGGTGGATGCGCTGCGGCTGATGCTTCCCTCCGAGCTTCGAAACGGCAGCGTGCATATCAAGAGCCGCCGGATGGCAAGGCTTTTATGGTCGGAGGCAGAGGCGCGGCGCTTCATTGCCTCCAGCAGAGCCAAGCGGCAGGCGGAGGTTCTGGAGCGGCTGCTTTCAGGAGAGGCGGAAGCGGCGAGCCTCAATGCCTCCGCCCTGCGCAGCCTATGCCAGCGGGGTGCGGTGGAGATCACTGCGCAGGAGATACGCAGAAGACCCCTTGCCCTTTCGGACAAGGCTCGGGCGAAGGAATATGTGCTGATGCCCGGTCAGCAGCGCGCCGTGGACGCCATAACGGCGGCGATGGACAATGGCGGCGGTCGCTTCCTGCTCAACGGCGTGACCGGCTCGGGCAAGACGGAGGTTTATATCCGCGCCATAAGGCATGCCCTGAACAAGGGGCAGAGTGCCATCGTGCTGGTTCCAGAAATTGCGCTGACGCCGCAGATGGTATCATGGGTGCATGCGAGCTTTGGCGATCTGGCGGCCGTGCTGCACTCCGGGCTTTCCGCAGGCGAGCGATTTGACGAATGGCGGCGGATACGCTTTGGCGAGGCGCGGGTAGTGGTCGGCGCACGCAGCGCGATATTTGCGCCGCTGGAGAACATCGGCGTGATCGTGGTGGACGAGGCAAAGGTCGGGAGGTTTGTTTCGTCTTATGCTCAAGGGAAAAAGGATCGTGCTGGGCGTGACCGGCGGCATCGCAGCTTACAAGGCATGCGATCTGGTGAGCAGGCTGAAGAAGCAGGGCGCGGAGGTTCGCGTGGTGCTTACCAGCCATGCCTGTGAATTTGTGCCTCCGCTGACCTTCGAGACGCTCAGCGGCAATCAGGCTTACTGCGACGGCTTTGACCGCAAGTATGAGATCGGCCATGTGGCGCTGGCAAAGTGGGCGGACATATTTATTGTGGCTCCGGTCACGGCAAACGCGCTGGCGAAGTTTGCAGCCGGCATTGCAGATGACCTGCTCACCACAACCTACCTTGCCATGCGCTGCCCGGTGCTGCTAGCTCCGGCGATGAACAGCGCCATGTATCTTCATCCAGCCACGCAACAGAACCTGAACACCCTGTCCGAGCGGGGCGTGCGCTTCGTGGGACCGGAATCCGGCTTCCTTGCCTGCGGCGAGCAGGACGTGGGTCGCATGTCCGAGCCTGCGCAGATTGTGGAGGCTGCCGCGGCGGCGCTCGATCCGCTGCGGGACATGGAGGGACTGCGGGTGCTGGTGACGGCCGGGCCGACGGTGGAGCGGATCGACCCCGTGCGCTACATCACCAACCGCTCCACCGGCAAGATGGGCTATGCCATTGCCGAGGCGGCGCAGGCGCGGGGAGCAATGGTGACGCTGGTTTCCGGGCCAACCAGCCTACAGGCGCCCAAGGGCGTGGAGCTGCGCAGGATAGAATCCAGCGCCCAGCTGTGCGATGCTGTGCTTGCCTGCGCGGAGGCGGCGGACGTGGTGATACAGGCGGCGGCTCCGGCGGACTTCCGTCCGAAGCATGCAGCGGAGCAGAAGATCAAAAAGACCGGCGAGAGCATGACGCTGGAGCTTGAGGCGACCACCGATATTGCCGCCGAGCTTGGCAGGCGCAAGCGTGCCGGACAGGTGCTGGTTGCCTTCGCTGCGGAAACCAACGATGTGCTTGCAAACGCCCGCCGGAAGCTGGATAAGAAGAACGCCGATCTGATCGTTGCCAATGATGTATCCCGCAGCGACGCAGGCTTCGGCGTGGATACCAACGTCATTACCCTCATTACTCGCAGCGAGGTATGTCCGCTGGAGAAGATGAGCAAGCGCTCGGCTGCCGACGCCATCCTTTCCTGCGTGCTGGAGCGCCTGCATGCGGAGGCGGGAACGGAAGCATAAATGAGCAGCTACGCAAACATCATTGTGGATCTCTCTGCCGACGCGCTGGACAGGCTGTTCAGCTATGTTGTGCCGGAGGGCATGGAGCTGACGCCCGGCCAGCAGGTGCTGGTTCCCTTCGGACCGAGGAGGATAGAGGGCTTCGTGATCTCGCTGACGGATCACTGCGACCTGCCCAAGGAGAAGATACGAAGCGTTATCGGCCCGGTGCAGCCCTATCCGCTGGTGCTGCCGGAGCTGATGGAGCTGGCGGAGTGGATGCACGGGAGATACCTGTGCAATCTGGTGGATGCGCTGCGGCTGATGCTTCCCTCCGAGCTTCGAAACGGCAGCGTGCATATCAAGAGCCGCCGGATGGCAAGGCTTTTATGGTCGGAGGCAGAGGCGCGGCGCTTCATTGCCTCCAGCAGAGCCAAGCGGCAGGCGGAGGTTCTGGAGCGGCTGCTTTCAGGAGAGGCGGAAGCGGCGAGCCTCAATGCCTCCGCCCTGCGCAGCCTATGCCAGCGGGGTGCGGTGGAGATCACTGCGCAGGAGATACGCAGAAGACCCCTTGCCCTTTCGGACAAGGCTCGGGCGAAGGAATATGTGCTGATGCCCGGTCAGCAGCGCGCCGTGGACGCCATAACGGCGGCGATGGACAATGGCGGCGGTCGCTTCCTGCTCAACGGCGTGACCGGCTCGGGCAAGACGGAGGTTTATATCCGCGCCATAAGGCATGCCCTGAACAAGGGGCAGAGTGCCATCGTGCTGGTTCCAGAAATTGCGCTGACGCCGCAGATGGTATCATGGGTGCATGCGAGCTTTGGCGATCTGGCGGCCGTGCTGCACTCCGGGCTTTCCGCAGGCGAGCGATTTGACGAATGGCGGCGGATACGCTTTGGCGAGGCGCGGGTAGTGGTCGGCGCACGCAGCGCGATATTTGCGCCGCTGGAGAACATCGGCGTGATCGTGGTGGACGAGGAGCACGAGGGCAGCTACCAATCCGAAAGCAGACCCCGCTATGATGCCCGGGAGGTTGCTTGGCGGCGAGCGGAGGTTTGCCATGCTGCGCTGGTGCTGGGCAGCGCCACGCCGTCCATCGCAAGCTTCATGCGCGCCATGCCGGGGGTTCGACCGGAAAACCGCTTGCAGCTGCTGGAGATGCAGGAGCGGGTGCTGGGTCGGCCGCTTCCCGAGGTGGACGTGGTGGACATGCGCGGCGAATTTGAGCGGGGCAACCATTCCATCTTCTCCGCAAGGCTCAGCGAGGCGCTCCGGCGCACGCTGGCGGCAGGGGAGCAGGCGATACTCTTTATCAACAGGCGCGGCTACTCCACCTTTGTATCCTGCCGCAGGTGCGGCTATGTGGTGAAGTGCCCGAACTGCGACGTATCCATGACCTATCACCGCACGGAGAACCGGCTGATATGCCACTACTGCGGCAACACGATGGAGCCGCCGAAGCTATGCCCGGAATGTGGCAGCGGCTACATCAAATATTTTGGCGCGGGCACGCAGAAGGTTGCCGAGGAAGCGGAAAAATGCTTCCCGGAGGCGCGGATCGCCCGGATGGATATGGATACCACACGGGAGAAGAACGCCCACGAGCGCATACTCAATCGCTTCCGCAGCGGCGAGGCAAACCTGCTGATCGGCACGCAGATGATCGCCAAGGGGCTGGA
>CAYWLE010000010.1:0-18669 GCA_964458825.1 uncultured Oscillospiraceae bacterium
CCCATATGCTCCACCAAGGATTGATCTGAGGATCAATCCTTTTTTTATGTCCGCTCTGCGCTGGGCGGCGCGCATGGAGGCTCTGGCTGGTTGACGTTTGACAGCACATTTGTTATAATTTGAGTAAGGCTGCGGATCAATATCGGGTCGGCGGCGCTATGCAAGTGAATGGCAGAAATAAGCAAGTATATTCAGAAAGGAAAGATAGATTATGGCTGAAAAGAATTATCGTGCCGAGTTGGTTGGCGTATTGGGCGATCCTGTGGACGGCAATCCAACCTGCGTGGTTGAGGAGGCTGCCTTTGCCGCGCTGGGGCTGAACTTCCGCTATCTCACCTGCCGCGTGCTGGTGGAGGATCTGGAGGATGCAATGAAGGGCGTGCGTGCCATCGGCATGCGCGGCGTGAACCTGACCATGCCCCATAAGATCGCCGTGATCGAATATCTGGACGAGCTGACCGAGGCTGCCCGCATCATCGGCGCGGTGAACACCGTGGTTCGCAAGGGTGATAAGCTGATCGGCGAAAATACCGATGGCAAGGGTTTTGTTCGCTCGCTGGTGGATGAGGGCATCGATCTGCATGGCAAGTGCGTCACCATGCTGGGTGCAGGCGGCGCGGCAAAGGCGATCGGCGTGGAATGTGCGCTGGCTGGCGCGACGAAGCTGCACATCATCAATCGTTCGGCGGAGCGCGGCGAGGAGCTGGTGAAAACCATCAATGAAAAGACCGCCGCCAAGGCGGATTTCACCCCTTGGATCGGCACGGCGGAGATACCTGCCGACACGGATATCCTCATCAACGGCACCTGCGTGGGGCTTTTCCCCGAGGTGGACGCCTATCCTGATATCAATTATGATGGCATCCGCCCCGGCATGCCGGTGAGCGATGTGGTATTCAACCCTGCCATGCCGGTATTCCTGAAGAAGGCTGCCGAGCGCGGCGCAAAGGTGATTACCGGTCTTGGCATGCTGGTGAACCAAGCGGCGCTGAACTTCGAGCTTTGGACGGGTGAAAAGGCTCCCCGGGAGATTATGATGGAGGCGCTCAAAAAGGAATTTGAATAAGCAGTAATACAGCAAAAGCAAAACCGACTTCTCAGGTGATTTCAGACCGCTGACAAAACCAAAAAACACAAAAAATCCAACCAATCGAAGAAGATCGGTTGGATTTTTTTGCCCCATGCGCCTATGGTTCATCGAATGACCACGGTGGTTCCCAGCGGACAATTATCGAAGATCCACTTGGCGTCCTCCACGGCGAGGCGGATGCAGCCGTGGGAAGCGCGCCTGCCGAGGTTGCGCACGGAGGAATTGGTGGGACCCTTCTTGCTGGAGTTATACAGCACAGAATGGAAGAGTATGCCGCCTACGATGCGGTAGGCATACTTGGCATAGCAATTGTAATCAGAGAAGTAGTACCACTCATCATAAGTAACCTTGCCGCCGGACTGGTAGGTGCCGGTGGGGGTATCATAGCCTTCCATGCCGGTGGAGCATTTGAAGCTCTCCACCTGCTCGCTATAGCTGGAGCCGTCCCATTTGTAAACGTAGACGCGCTGCTTGCTGATGTCCACACCGATCTTGTAGGGGAATACATATTCCTCCGCCTTGGCTGCCTCGATGGAGAAGAGCTTCTCCTGCGTTGCCTGATCGGCGACGCCGGTTTCCTGAAGCCCGTTCTTCCTCTGGAAGTAGCGCAGGGCATATTCGGTGAGGGAGCCAAAGGAGCCATCGGGGTTATAGAGGTAGCCCAGCTGGCGGAGCCTGCGCTGCACACGCCAGACCTCCGCACCCTCATTGCCGCTGGCAACGCTGTACTGGAAGAGCTGGAAGCTGTTTTCGCCGCTGACAAAGCGCATGATGTCCTCGGTGATCTCGCCATTGAAGCCGTTTACATTCGCCTCGACCACCGCCGTCTTGGGCATGTCCATCGCCACGGGCTGGCTGTTGGGGTCCGGCGTTGCCTGCGGCGTGGGGGCGGGGGTGGTATAGGCAGCGTAGGCTGCGGCGCAGGTATTGTAGATGTAATTCTTGAACTCTGCCACAGCCGTCTGGGTGGTCTCGCCGATCACGCCGTCGGCATAGCCATACATGAAGCCCCACAGCATGAGCTTCTGCTGGACGCGCAGGGGCTCGGAATCGGTAACCTCGCTGATCGGCGCGGCCTTTGCGCTGCTGGAATAGAGGTAGCTCTGGGTGGAATCATCCGCCACGCCGGTGGGGGTCAGTCCGTTGGTTTCCTGAAAGCGGCGCACAGCCTCCTCGGTGGCGGAGCCAAATTGGCCGTCCGCCGCGCTTGTGAGGTAGCCCAGCTCCTGCAAGCGGTTTTGCAGCGCCACAACATAGGCGGCGGAATCATCGCCATCCCGGGAGCCAACCGTGAGGGTGGGATAATTTCCCGAGTAGCCGGAAGCGCTTTCCGAGGCGGGGGCAAGCCCCAGCACCTCCTCGCCGGTGAGGGCAAAGGCAAGCGTGCCGGTGAGCGTCATGGTCAGGATCAGCAGAGCAGAAAGTAAGCGTTTCATGGTATACCTCTTTCCTTGGTAATCGCGGGGGAAGCCACGGAGCGCACATTGCCGCCATGGAAAAGTACGTTCTTTACCTTATTTCCCCGAAATACAGCAAGTCCCCGATATTAAAAGCTAATATCGGGAACTCAGGCTGCAATTTGTTAAAGCATAGCTTTACGCAGGATCAAAACAGGATCTTCGCGTCGTCTGCGGTATGCAGGAAATCGCGGATCAGCTCGCGGCAGCGCTTGTATACGCACTCGCGGGCATATTCCACATCGTTCTTTTCACGCATGGCGCGCTCATAGGGCTGGCGAAGCTCGGTGCCAACATTGATCTTGGCGATGCCTGCCTTGATGCCGCGGGTGATGTAATCCTTTTCGATGCCGGAGCCGCCGTGCAGAACCAGCGGGATATTGAGGGCGTCCCGCAGGGTCTGGATATGCTCCACATCCAGCTTGGCGGCGGGCTTCTTCTGATCCAGCAGGTTATCGGCGATGGCGCCATGCACGCTGCCAACGGCAACGGAAAGCCAGTCGCAATCGGATTCCTTCACGAAGCGCAGCGCCTCGTCTACCTTGGTGAAGCCCATCTTCTTGGCGAAGATCTCTTCGTAGGGGATGGAGGTCTGCTCGGTTTCATGACCCATAACCGCGCCCAGCTCGGCCTCCACCGGAATACCAGCCTCATGGGCGATATCGGCGACGGCGCGGGTGGCGGCGATATTGCCATCCAGATCCAGGCGGGAGGCGTCCACCATAACGGAGCCATAGCCCGCGGAGATGGCGCGCTGAATGATCGGGATATAATCAACTTCCTTGTGATCCTCATCAATCACGGGCACGTGATCCAGATGCAGCAGGGTATGACCCTCTACGGCATACTTGGCATATTCCTCGGCGATGCGCTCGAGGCTTTCGGACTCAAACTTTTCCCATTCCAGACGGGCAACCTGAATCATGGCGACGCTGTTTTCATCCACGATGGCCTGCGCGATGGCCTTGAGCATCGGCGGATGCGGAATATTGAATGCCGGGATAACCAGTCCGTTTTCAAGAGCCTTACGCACGATAATTCTAGTATCCATAGTAATCCTCCATTCGGCGCTGACCGTCGTTTTCCGGCGCAGCGCAGTTTACTGCACACGATATCTGAAACATACAAACTAGCCTGTATCCATTTTAGCATGAAATATGGCGTTTTACAAGGGGGCGCGGCAGGTTCACCGAATTTTCCAATTCCCGCTTGCAGTATCCGCCGGAAAGGGATAAGATAGAGTTGAACCAAAGCGCAGAGAGGATGGTTGGTCAATGAAGAAGCTGGTGGTTGCGGAAAAGCCGTCCGTGGCGAAGGATATCGCCCGGGTGCTTGGCGTGAAATCTCGGGGCGACGGCTTTCTTTACGGCGAGGCTTATGTCGTGACATGGGCCATCGGCCATCTGGTTTCCCTCTGCGAGCCGGGCGAGGTGGATGAAAAATGGCAGAAGTGGAGCATGGCCGACCTGCCCATGCTGCCCAGCCAGATACCCCTGAAGGCGCTGCCCGCCACGAAGGCACAGTATGAGGTGGTGCGCAGGCTGATGTGCTCGGCAAAGATCGCCTCCATCATCTGCGCCACGGACAGCGCCCGGGAGGGCGAGCTGATATTCCGCAATATATATGCGCTCTCCGGCTGCAATAAGCCCGTGGAGCGGCTGTGGATATCCTCCATGACCGATGCGGCGATCCGGCATGGCTTTGAAACGCTCAAGCCTGCCAGCTGCTATGACGCGCTATATGAGAGCGCCCGCTGCCGCAGCGTGGCGGATTGGCTGGTTGGCATGAATGCCTCCCGCGCCTATTCCCTGCGCTACAATGCCCACCTGTCCATCGGCAGGGTGCAGACCCCCACGCTGAGCCTGATCGTTCGTCGGGATATGGAGATCGAAAGCTTCGTGCCGCAGGATTACTGGGAGATACGCGCCAATTTTGGCGATTATGAGGGGCTGTGGATCGACCCGAAAACCAAGGAGACCCGCGCACAAACCAAGGAGCTTGCCGAGCGAGTGAAGGCGGAGGTGAAGGGTCAGGAGGGCGAGGTTATCCAGAGCGAGGCGGAGGTCAAGCGCATGCCGCCGCCCCAGCTGTTCGACCTGACCACCCTGCAACGGGAAGCCAACCGGCGCTATGGTTACTCGGCGGATAAGACATTAAAGCTGGCGCAGGCGCTCTATGAGCGGCACAAACTGCTGACCTACCCCCGCACCGATAGCCGCTACCTGCCCGACGATATGGCTCCCAAGATCAAAAATGCCTTGCAGAGGCTGCCGGAGCCATACGATCAGTTTGTTTCCGCGCCGGAGATGAACCTGAGCATGCATACCAAGCGCTTCTATGATAATTCCAAAATCAGCGACCACCATGCCATCGTGCCCACGGAGAAGCTACCCAAGCTCACATCCCTTGCGCCCGACGAGAGGAATATATATGATATGGTGGTTCGCCGCCTGATCGCCGCCCACTACCCCGCCTATGAATATGAGTCCGCCAAGATCATCACCCGCGTGGGCAGCCATGATTTCAAATCCACCGGCTCCACCCCCATCAAGGAGGGCTGGAAGGCGCTCTACCGCAGCGAGGATAGCCAGAAGGCAGCCAAAAAGGAGAAGGAGGAAGCACTGCTTCCCCATCTGGAGCGGGGTGAAAGGCGGCGGGTGGAGAAGGTGAGCAGCAAGGCAAGCAAGACCAAGCCGCCCCAGCCGCACACCGATGCGAGCATACTTTCCATGATGGAGAACGCCGGTCGGGAGATAGAGGATGAAGCGCTGCGGGAGCAGATGAAGGATTCCGGTCTTGGCACCCCCGCCACCCGCGCCGCCATCATCGAGCGGCTGTTGCAGGTGGGCTATGCCCGTCGCAGCGGCAAGCACGTGGTTTCCACAGAGAAGGGTCGCAAGCTGATCGCCGTGGTGCCGGAGCAGATATCCTCGGCGGCGACCACGGGCAAGTGGGAAAAGGCGCTGAGCGCCATGGCGGGCTTTGAGGATACGCAGCAGAGGCAGGCGAAGTCCGCCCGCTTTCTGGATGGCATCAATAAGTTCTCCATCTTTCTGGTGGACGCCGCCCGAAACGCCCGCAGCGACGTGCGCTTTGAGAACGAATTTACGGCAAGGCGCAGACCCGTGCGGCGAAGCGCCAAGCCAGCCGCCAAGCCAGCGCCAAAGGAAGGGTGAAGCTTCCGTCCAGCCAAGCAACCAACAGCGAAAAAAGTTTTTGGAGGATGGATATTTCGGCAGGAAAACGTTAAGAAATGGCGAATATTAACATTACAGCCGCCGTGGCAGCCGCCGCAGCGCTGATATGGTATAAAAAGGAGCGATGAAGATGAAGTTTATCTACACCAGCAAAGATATGGCAGTCTCCGACAGCCTGAAAACCCGTGTGGAAAAAAAGCTGGGCAAGCTCGAACGTTATTTCTGCGAGGAGCCTGAAGCCAGCGTGCGCTTCAAGATGCAGAAGGGCGCTCGCAATATCGTGGAGATCACGCTGAATGTGGATGGCGTGATCCTGCGTGCAGAGGAATCCTCCAACGACATGTATCTATCCATTGACCACGCCGTGGATAAGCTAGAGAGCCAGATCCGCCGCCATCGCACCAAGCTGGAGAAGCGCATTCGCGAAACGGAGCTGGAACCCATTGCCGAAGCGCCGGTATATGAGGAGCAGAGCTACGATATCGTGCGCCGCAAGAAGTTTGCCGTGAAGTCCATGAGCGTGGAGGACGCCATTACTCAGATGGAGCTGCTGGGTCACGATTTCTTCCTCTTCCTTAATGAGGAGGACGAGAGCATGAGCGTGCTCTATCGCCGCAATGACGGCTCCTACGGTCTGCTCCAGCCGGACGCCTGAGCATGTGCCAGCGTCGCAGGGGTGAAATAAAAAGATCATATTCAGCCGCGCAGGCAATGTTGCCTGCGCGGTTTAGATTGCTGATAAAGCCCACAAGCAAAAAACCAACCTCTTCTTTAGGTTGGTTTTTTGCTTCCTTGTCTTGCAGGCTTTCCCATCGCTCAGCAAAGCATTTCCTTTGTTAATTCTCAGCGGGGATCGGCTCATTTGGCAACAAATTTCGATAAATAACATCAGCAAACGAAAGAAATAAATTGCAATCGCCACATCTTCATGTTATAATTGAAGCAGGCAAGCCAAGATGGCTTGGGCGTAGGCATGCCTGAAGCAGCGTGCCGCGTATCCGTTTGAGCAAGATTTTTTTAATAGAAAGGGGCTTTTTCCATGAGTGAGAAAATTCTGGGCATCTGTCTGATCGGCTGCGGTCGCGCCGGCATGATCCATGCGCGCAACTATGTAAACAAGGTTAAGGGCGCGCGAATGGTGGCGTGCGTGGACGTGGTGGAGGCCGCCGCGAAGGCTGCTGCCGAGGAGCTTGGCTGCGCAAAATACTGCACCGATTACCATCAGATCCTCACCGATCCCGAGGTGGACGCCGTGGTCGTGGTATCTCCTACCGACCTGCACGAGGGCATTGTGATCGACTGCGCCAACGCGGGCAAGCATATCTTCTGCGAAAAGCCCATGGCGATGAACGTGGACGAATGTCAGACCATGATCGACGCCTGCAAGCGCAATAATGTCAAGCTTCAGATCGGCTTCATGCGCCGCCACGATAAGAGCTTCAAGCAGGCAAAGGAAATGCTGGATTCCGGTGCCATCGGCGAGCTGGTTCAGATCCACTCCCATACCCGCGGCCCGTCCAAGCCCCGCCCGTGGATGTACGATATCAAGAAGTCCAACGGCATCCTCGCCGAGGTCAACTCCCACGATATCGATGCCTGCCGCTGGTTTGCCGGCAGCGATATTGCCAGCCTCTATGCCATCGCCGGCAACTACCGCAACCCCGAGGCACGGGAGCAGTACCCCGATTACTATGATTCCGTGGTCATGAGCGGTACCTTTGAAAATGGCGTGCAGTTCGTGATCGATGGCGCCGCCTATGTGCAGTATGGCTATGATAGCCATGTGGAGCTGGTTGGCACCAAGGGCGTGCTTCATGTGGGCTACAGCGAGGGCAGCAGCGTGAAGTGCACCACCGTGGAGCACGGCACCAGCCAGCCCTTCATCAATAGCTGGATGACCCTCTTCGAGGACGCCTACCTTGCCGAGGATAATGCCTTCGTGCAGGCTGTGCTCAATGATACCGAAACCCCCGTCACCGGCTATGATGGTCTTCAGGCGGTCAAGGTTGTGGAGGCGGGCAACCGCTCCATCCAGACCGGCGCGATCGTAAAGCTGTGATCCAGACCGGCAGAACTAAGCGATTTTAGAGAAATAAAGAGGTGTAATTACCATGCTTGCACTCAAGCTTTACGGCCCCAATGATATCCGTTTGGTGGAATGTGAAAAGCCCACGATCAATGATGACGAGCTGCTGCTCAAGACCGAGGCAGCCGCCGTCTGCGGCACCGACGTGCGCATGTGGCTCAATGGAGCCAAGGGCGTGGATGAGGAGCATCCCCTCACCCTCGGCCATGAATTTGCCGGAACCATCGTGGAGGTCGGCAAGAACGTGCCCTTCTATAAGCCCGGCATGCGCGTAGGCATGCAGCCCAACATCGGCTGCGGCATCTGCGACCACTGCGTCAGCGGCAATTTCCACCTCTGCGATAGCTACCGTGCCTTCGGCATCAATATGGACGGCGCGTTTGCCGAGTATGTCAAGATCCCCGGCGACGCCGTGACCCGCGGCAACCTTCAGGTTCTGCCGGATAACGTATCCTCCGAGGAGGCAGCCGTCTGCGAGCCCCTCTCCTGTGCCTATAATGGCTTTACCAAGTGCTTCGTCAAGCCCGGCGAATATGCGCTGGTGGTTGGCGCAGGCCCCATCGGCGTGATGCATGCCCAGCTGCTGCATATGGCGGGCGCGTCTGTCACCATGAACGATGTGGTTGCCGATCGCCTTGCTCACTGCAAGCAGATCATGCCTTGGATCAATACCTACTGCGGCGACGACCTGCCCGGCTACGTGAAGGACTGGACGAATGGCCGCGGTCTGGATATCGCCATCACCGCCTGCCCCGTTCCCTCCGTGCAGCAGGCAATGCTGCCGCTGATGAACTACGGCGGCCGCGTGAATTTCTTCGGCGGCATACCGGCAAGCAAGCAGCCCATCCCCATCGATACCAACCTTGTACACTATAAGGAGCTGATCCTCACCGGCTCCACCCGCTCCTCCGTGATGCAGTTCCGCAAGGTGGTTGAGTTCGTAAGTCAGGGTCTGCTGGATACCAAGTCCGTCATCACCCACCACTATGAGCTGAAGGATATCCTCACTGCCTTCGAAAACGCCCGCGCAGCCAAGGGCATCAAGCACGTAATCAGCTTCAACTGATATTGTGGCGGAGCATGGGGCATGGATCGACCGAGCCCCAGCAGGATATGCTTCCCCCGCCACAAGCCGCACAGGCATATTCTTTGCCGCCCCTTAGCCGGGGCGGCTCTTTTGCATCTTGCAATGTTTGCCGACTTGTACTATAATAGGGGAAATTTGAATAAGCTTTCTTATTTGATGGGCTTATAGGCTTTATGGAAATGGAATTTCTAGAATAAGGACGGAAAGCATATGAAGATCATCATCGTTGGCTGCGGAAAGATCGGCACCACCATCCTCTCCAGCCTGCTGACAGAGGGACACGACATCGTCGCCGTGGATTCCGATCCCGAGGTCATATCCGAAATATCTAATATCTATGATAGCATGTACCTCTGCGGCAATGGCGCGGATTGCGATACCCTCTCCGAGGCGGATGTGGAGCATACCGAGCTGTTTGTATCCGTTACCGGTTCGGATGAGATGAATATGCTCGCCTGCTTCATCGCCAAGCGCATGGGCGCCAAGCATACCATTGCCCGCATCCGCAACCCCGAATATAATGAAAAGAGCCTCGGCTTCCTGCGCCAGCACCTCGACCTGTCCACCTCCATCAACCCCGATAGGCTCGCTGCTCAGGATCTCTATCATATGCTCAAGCTGCCTGCGGCGGTCAAGATCGAGTATTTCGCCCACCGCAGCTTCGAAATGGTGGAGCTTTCCCTGCGGGAGGATTCCCCGCTCTGCGGCATTTCCCTCAGCCAGCTGCGCAAGAAGTATGATGATGTTCGCTTCCTCATCTGCGCGGTGCAGCGAGGCGAGCAGATCACCATACCGGATGGCAGCTTCCAGCTTCAGGCGGGCGACCGCATCGAGCTGACCGCCGCCTCCAACGAGATACCCAAGTTCCTCCGCCGCGTTGGCATACTGCAAAAGCAGGCGCGCAGCGTTATGATCCTCGGCGCAAGCCGCATGGGCTATTACCTCGCCCGCATGCTGCTTGGCAGCGGTACCGATGTCAAGATCATCGATAAGGATCGCCAGCGCTGCCAGGAGGTCAGCGAAAAGCTGCCCGGCGCGGTGGTCATCTGCGGCGACGGCGCTCAGCAGGAGCTGCTGCTGGAGGAGGGTCTGCGCAGCGCGGACGCCTTTGTATCGCTGACGGGCATGGATGAGGAAAATATCCTTATTTCCTTCTTTGCCTCCTCGCAGGGAGTTAAGAAGGTGATCGCCAAGGTCAACCGCGATGAGCTGCGGCCCATCGCCGAGCGGCTTGGCTTGGAAAGTCTGGTTTCCTCCCGAACCACCAGCTCCAATGTGCTTTCCCGCTATGCCCGCGCCCTGCAAAATTCGCTGGGCAGCAATGTGGAAACGCTGTATAAGATATTTGATGGCAGGGCAGAGGCGCTGGAGTTCCGCGTGCAGCCGGACTTTGCCAAGGTCAACGTGCCGCTCAAATCCATGCAGCTCAAGAGCGGCATCCTCGTGGTGGGTATCCTCCGCGGCAGAAAGCCGCTGATCCCCACCGGCGATGATGTGATCCTGCCCGGCGACCGGGTGGTTGTCTTCTCCGCAGGCAGGCAGATGCATGATCTGTCGGATATATTGCAATAACTTCTCCGGGCAGCGCTCAAGGGCTGCCGAAAGGCTACGGTAAGCAGATATGAATCGCAAAATGGTATTTAACACGGTGGGACTGATGCTGAAGGTGGAGGCAGGGCTTTTGCTGCTTCCCGTGCTGGTCGCGCTGATCTATGGCGAGAGCTGCCTCTGGGCGCTGCTGATATCCGCCGCCATTGCTCTGGCTGCGGGGCTGATCCTCTGCCGCCTGTGCAAAACCGATGATACGGTCATCTATGCCCGGGAGGGCTTTGTCACCGTCGCCATGAGCTGGCTGCTGCTCTCCGTTGTGGGCGCACTGCCCTTTACCCTCAGCGGCGAGGTGCCGTCCTATATCGACGCCTTCTTTGAAACCGTCAGCGGCTTTACCACCACCGGCTCCTCCATACTGACGGACGTGGAAGCCATGAGCCATGGTCTGCTCTTCTGGCGCAGCTTCACCCACTGGGTGGGCGGCATGGGCGTGCTGGTATTCATCATGGCGCTGGTGCCCAGCGTCACTGATCGCTCGATCCATATTATGCGTGCGGAAATGCCCGGTCCGGTGGTTGGCAAGCTCCTGCCCCGCGCCAAGGACACCGCCAGCATACTCTATAAGATCTACATTGTGATGACGCTGGTGCAGATCGTCCTGCTGGTGATCGGCGGCATGCCGCTATTCGATAGCCTGCTGCATGCCTTCGGCACGGCCGGTACCGGCGGCTTCGGCATCAAGGCAGATAGCCTCGCCGGCTATTCTCCCTATCTGCAATGGGTAATCACCATATTCATGTTCCTCTTTGGCGTAAATTTCAATCTCTATTATCTGCTGCTCATCCGCCGCTTCCGTGCCGCTGCCCAGTCCAGCGAGGTTTGGTATTATCTGGGCATCGTGCTGGTGAGCGTCGGCATGATCACGGCAAATATCCTGCCCCTCTGCCAAAGCTTCGGCGAGGCGCTCAGGCATTCGGCATTTCAGGTATCCTCCATCATTACAACCACCGGCTACGCCACTGCGGATTTTAACCTCTGGCCCCAGTTTTCCAAGAGCATATTGTTCATCCTCATGTTCATCGGCGCATGCGCAGGCTCCACCGGCGGCGGACTGAAGGTTTCCCGTGCGGTAATGCTGTTTAAGATGATCGGCAGGGAATTTCGGCATCTGTTGCACCCCCGCTCCGTCAATTCCGTGCGCTTCGAGGGTAAGCATGTGGATGGCGCGACGCTCAAGAGCGTGTCTAGCTATTTTGCCGTCTATAGCTTCTGCATGGTGGTTATCTTCCTTGTGCTGAGCCTGGAGCCAGCGCCCTTCGATCTGGAAACCAATCTCAGCGCGACTGTATCCTGCTTTAATAATATCGGCCCCGGCTTTGGTCTGGTGGGTCCGGCGTCCAGCTTCGCGGCATACTCGCCATTTTCCAAGATCGTGCTGTCGCTGGCAATGCTGATGGGCAGGCTGGAGATATATCCCTTGCTGCTTACCCTCTCTCCCTCCACTTGGAAGAATAAATAAGCAGATATCCAATAATTAACATCCAAACCGGTTTCGAAGCTCCGAAGCCGGTTTATCTATGAGTATCAATCAGCAAGGAGTGCACGAGCATGTATAACATTCGCAAGGTTACTGATAAAATCACTTGGATCGGCGGCGAAGACCGCAGGCTGGCTCTGTTTGAAAATGTATATCCCATCCCGGGCGGCGTGTCCTATAATAGCTATTTCATCGATGATGAAAAGACCCTCGTGATGGATACCGTGGATCGCTCCGTGGCTCCTCAGTTCTTTGAGAATATCGAGCATGTGCTCGGCGCACGGCAGCTGGATTACCTCGTGGTAAACCATATGGAGCCCGACCACGCAGCCACCGTGGAGGATGTGGTGCGCCGCTATCCTCACGTGACCATCATCTGCAACCAGAAGCTGGCGGATATGCTGCGCAACTACTTTACCTTCGATGTGGATTCCCGGGTGCAGATTGTGCAGGAGGGCGATGTGCTTTCCACCGGCAGCCTGCAATTTACCTTCGTCATGGCTCCCATGGTTCACTGGCCCGAGGTCATGATGACCTATGAAATCACCGGCAAGATCCTCTTCTCCGCCGACGCCTTCGGCACCTTCGGCGCGCTCAACGGCTGCATCTTTGCCGATCAGGTGGATTTCGAGCGGGACTACATGGACGATGCCCGCCGCTACTATACCAATATCGTGGGCAAGTATGGCAATCAGGTGAAGGCGATCCTGAAGAAGGCGTCCACCATCGAGATCAATATGGTCTGCCCCCTGCATGGCTTCGTGTGGCGCAAGAACCTGGGCGACTTCATTCAGAAATATCTGCTCTGGGCAAGTTACCTGCCCGAGGAAACCGGCGTGGTTCTCGCCTATGCCTCCGTCTATGGCAATACCGAAAATGCAGCCAATATTCTGGCAACCAAGCTGGTGGAGCGCGGCGTGAAGGTGCGGATGTTTGATGTGTCCGTCACCCATCCTTCCTATGTCATCGCCGAGGCATTCCGCTATAGCCATCTCGTGCTTGCCTCCACCACCTATAATGCTGGCATCTTCGTCAATATGGAAAATCTGGTTCATGATATCGTGAACCATAACCTCCAGAACCGCAGCGTGGCGCTGATCGAAAATGGCTCTTGGGCGCCCACCAGCGCAAGCCTCATGCGC
This sequence comes from uncultured Oscillospiraceae bacterium, assembly GCA_964458825.1. Taxonomy (GTDB): domain Bacteria; phylum Bacillota; class Clostridia; order Christensenellales; family Aristaeellaceae; genus SFTH01. The sequence goes on from CAYWLE010000010.1 coordinate 13,148, forward strand.
CGCGAGCTCGCCAGCCTGAAGGGAACCAACTTCATCGGCAACCCCGTGACCATCGCCTCCAGCCTGAAGCAGCATCAGCTTTCCCAGCTGGACGCCCTCGCCGATAGCATCGTGGCGACCATGCCCCGTCCGGCAGCCATCGACCACGATAAGAAGGTGGATCAGAACGCCCTCTTTGCCCTCAGTTATGGTCTGTTCATGCTCTCCGCCAAGGAAGGTGATTGCCATAATGGCTGCATCATCAATACAGCCATCCAGCTCACCGATACTCCCAAGCGCATCTCCGTCACCGTGAATAAGGCAAACCACACCCACGATATGATCCTGCGCAGCGGTCAGTTCAATGTATCCGTGCTGAGCCAGAGCGTGCCCTTCGATCTCATCCGCCACTTCGGCTTCTCCAGCGGCAGGGACGGCAATAAGTTCGATGGCAAGTATGCCGTCACCACCTCGGAAAATGGTCTGACCTACCTCACCAGCTTCGCCAACGCCTTCATCTCCGGCAAGGTCATCCAGACCATCGACTGCGGCACCCATACCCAGTTCATCGCCGAGGTCACTGAGGCGCGCAAGCTCAGCAACGAAGCCAGCGTGACCTACGCCTACTACTTCGACCACATCAAGCCCAAGCCGCAGCCGGCGGAGGAGGACAAGCCCGGCTGGGTATGCAAGATCTGCGGCTACGTCTATGAGGGAGAGGAGCTGCCCGCTGATTATATCTGCCCCCTCTGCAAGCATGGCCCCGAGGATTTCGAGCGGCTCTGATACAGCCAAAACCAACCCATCCTCAGCCAAGCTTCGATCAACAATAGACCAATAACAAACCAATCTCAGACCAATCTCAAACCAATGCCTCGGAGGTCAAAAATCACTCCCAAAATAGCACTTTCCTGCTATTTCCTCCGTGCAAAAGGGCGGCGGCTCCTTCGAATTATTTCCATCGAAGGAGCCGCCTTTCGCATACGATCATACAATTGTTGCCGGCTGTTGCCGCATCCATCTCCCGAAAACCACGCAAATCATGCTTGCGTTTCGAAATTATTTCGGCTCACCTCAGCCCTGCTTAGGCAAGCGCATGCGGCGGTCGTTCGCCAGTATCCCGCTGAAGCGCTCAAAGCCAAACCAGTCCGTGTAGCCCGCGCACTTGCTCAGGAACAGGAAATACACGTTCAGCCCGCTGCCGGTGAGGGTCTCGAAGTTGCCCTGTCCCTTGGCGATGATGAGCTTGGCCGCCTCGATCCGCCGCCGCACTGCCTCCGGCAGCAGCCGCAGATCCGTGCCAGCCACGTCTGGCAAACCATTCCCGATCACCTCGACCAAGCCCGTCAGCCCAACCTCCTCGGCATCCTCCATGGTCGCGTCGTTCAGCACCGGCGCGCCGCGAACCACCGATAGTATCCTCTGCTCGGGCTTGTGATGCAGTATGGTTTCGATCAGCAGCCTGTCCAGCACGATCTCGCCGCAGTTGTCATGCAGAAAAACCAGCTCTCCCGGCTTCTCCATGTCCTCCAGCAGCCGGGCATATTCCTCGGCGTCCACCCTCTTCTCCGCCGCCTCGTCCAATAGCTCCAGCAGCCTGTCTTCCCGCACATCCTTCAGCACGCCAAAATCCACATAGTTGCCCGCCATCGATAGCTGAATGGCTGCATAGAGCGGGTCGGCAGCAGCGTCCACCCGTGCCTTCAGCTTGCCGTATACGCCCAGCAGCAGCTGGTTGAAGCTGTGCTTGATGGCGCTGTAATCGTCCTCCAGCTGCAATAGCTCCCGCCGCAGCCGTATGATCCGTGCATCCACCAGCGGCGGCGCCTCTGTTTCTGCATCCGCTGCGGTGAAAATATCGCATATCCTGCGTGCATACTCCAGCTTCAGCGCCTCATCCTTCACGGCGGCAGCCTTCTTCAGGCTGGATTCCATCAGGCATGCCATGCATTCTGCGTAAAACTTCATTCTTCATCAACCTCTGCCATCTTCATTGCCCTGTCGGGCAGCTGCAACCATCATAGCATGTATTTGCGACTTTTGCAATTCCTCATTCTTTTAATATAATTGGTACTTGACAGAAGCGCCTCGCATGGTTATAATCTAACATATCAAAACCACTCCGAAACAATTTCGATGAATCGAAAGGCTGTAATCAGGAACCAGTAGCCTGTATAGCTGCGTTTCAAGAGAGCCCCGGCAGCTGGAAAGGGGCATTCGCAGGGCAGGTGAATACATCCTGTATGCCGCACATTGAAGGCTGGCTGCTTTGCTTGCAAACTGGCTGCTGCGTAGGTGTCGCCGGGGCTTTCCCGTTATAGAAAGAGGGCAATGCTGGTTGCCCGTTGAGGCTCATGCCGCGAGGCATGGGTGAATAAGAGGTGGTATCGCGTGTTCAACGCCCTCTGCACAGGAGCTGTGCAGAGGGCGCTTTGCATTCCAAACCATGCATTTCCACCTGAAACATTCCAACCTATGAAAATAATTTTGGCGATCCAAGCGCCGTCAAAACCAAGCACCCTCGATCAAATATCCGAATCAAAGCAGCCTTAAGGAGGTCTTTCCCATGAAAAGAATGCTTGCCCTGCTCGTTATCCCAGCCATTCTGCTGCTTGGCTGCCTTCCGGCAATGGCGCAGGAGGCTTACCGCGTCGGCATCTGCCAGCTGGTTCAGCATGCCGCGCTGGACGAGGCGACGCAGGGCTTCATGGATAGCCTCAGCCAAAGGCTTGGCGATCAGATCAGCTTCAGCGTGCAAAATGCCTCCGGCGATATCGCCACCTGCATCTCCATCGCCAACGGCTTTATTGCGGAGGATATGGATCTCATCCTCGCCAATTCCACGCAGGCGCTTCAGGCCGTGTACGCAGCCACTGGCGATATACCCATCCTCGGCGTGTCGGTGACGGATTATGCCGCGGCGCTGGACATGGACAGGTGGACGGGCGTGACCGGCGTGAACGTGAGCGGCTGCTCCGATGAAGCGCCCATGGCGGAGCAGGCAGAGCTTCTGCGCCAGCTCTTTCCCGAGGCGAAGAAGGTTGGACTGCTGTATTGCTCCGCTGAAGCCAATTCCGTATATCAGGCAGCCATCATGACCGGGCATCTGACCGCCATGGGCTATGACTGCGCCGCCTATACCTTTACAGATACCAACGATATCTACTCCGTGACCCAGACAGCCTGCGATGCCTGCGACGTGATCTTCGTGCCCACGGACAACACCGTGGCGACCTGCACCGAGCTGATCCGCAACGTTGTGGAGGTTTCCCGCACGCCCATCATTGGCGGCGACGAGGGCATCTGCGCCGGCTGCGGCGTGGCAACGCTGGCTGTGGATTATTATGATCTTGGCTGCGTGGCAGGTGAAATGGCATATGAGGCGCTGGTAAACGGCGCTGATCTGGCCGCCATGCCCGTGCAGCATGGCTCCAGCTTCCAGCGGGTTTACAATCCAGAGCTTTGCCAGTATCTCGGCATAGAGGTGCCGGACAGCTTTGAACCCGTGGGCTAAGCATCGCCTGTTTGGAGGCTAGGCAGGGTTCTGCTGCGTCTCCTAGCAATAAACCCAATTTGGAAATTCCCAAGACCCATATTCTAAAAACAGGAGGAAACAACCATGAAGAAAATGCTCTCCGCTCTGATGGCAGTCCTGATCTGCCTTTCCATGCTCGCCTGCGCCGCTACGGCTGAGGAAAGCTATAACGTAGGCATCTGCCAGCTGGTTCAGCACGACGCGCTGGACGCAGCCACCCAAGGCTTTAAGGACGCCCTCACCGAAAAGCTGGGCGACAAGGTGAGCTTCAACGAGCAAAACGCTTCCGGCGATCCCGCTACCTGCATCACCATCGTGAACTCCCTGATCAGCGAAAACGTAGATCTGATCATGGCAAACGCCACCGCCGCCCTTCAGGCTGCCGTGGCAGGCACCGCGGACATCCCGATCCTCGGCACCTCTGTGACCGACTATGCCACCGCGCTGGACATCAGCGATTGGACGGGCGTGACCGGCTACAATGTGTCCGGCACCTCCGACCTCGCTCCGCTGGATGGTCAGGCAGCCATGATTCAGGAGCTGTTCCCCGATGCCAAGGAGATCGGCCTGCTCTACTGCTCCGCTGAAGCCAATTCCGCCTATCAGATCGAGGTCATCACCGGCTATCTGACCGAAATGGGCTACAACTGCACCGAATATATTTTTGCCGATTCCAACGATGTGGCTTCCGTGGCAATGAACGCCTGCGCGAGCAGCGACGTGATCTATATTCCCACCGACAACACCGCCGCATCCTGCACCGAAGCCATCCGCAACGTAGTGGAGCCTGAAGGCGTGCCGGTAGTGGCTGGCGAGGAAGGCATCTGCGCCGGCTGCGGCGTGGCTACCCTGTCCATCAGCTATTATGATCTGGGCGTCGCCACCGGCGAAATGGCCTATGAGATCCTCGTGAACGGTGCGGATGTGAGCGCCATGCCCGTGCAGTTTGCACCCAACTTCACCAAGAAGTACAATGCCGAGCTTTGCGATATTCTCGGCGTGAGCATCCCCGAGGATTATGTCGCCATCGGCTGATGCACGCAGGCTGTGAAAGCAGCAAACGCTTATAATCGCTTACAACCATAAGAACCTGCCCTGCGGGAGGGGCGCTAAACCGCCCTTCCCCTTCGCACAGATCAACGCTTGGGGGATAGAACATTGAATTTTGTCACTTTGCTCAACGCCATGCCCGGCGCCATCGCGCAGGGACTCATCTGGGGCATCATGGCCATCGGTCTTTACATCACCTACAAGGTGCTGGATTATTCCGACCTTACCGTGGATGGCACCATGGCTACCGGCGGCGCCGTATGCATCATGCTGATGATGAACGGCGTAAATACCTATGTCGCGCTGGTCTGCGCCGTCATTGCAGGCATGTTGGCTGGGCTGGTCACGGGTCTGTTCCACACCATGATGGGCATACCTGCGATACTTGCCGGCATACTCACCCAGCTCTCCCTCTATTCCATCAACTTGTCTATCATGGGCGGCAAGGCAAACCAAGCCGTGAGCGTGACGAAGTATGATCTCATCGTCAGCTCCCGCTATGTTAAGCAGCTCTCCCTAAAGAACCCCATCTTCATCACGCTGATCGCCATCGCGCTGCTCATTGGCGTGCTGTACTGGTTCTTTGGCACGGAGCTTGGCTGCTCACTGCGCGCCACCGGATCCAACGCCGCCATGTCCCGCGCACAGGGCATCAATACCAACATGACCAAGATACTCGGTCTGATGATTGCCAACGGCATCGTCGCCCTCTCCTCCGCCATGTATTCCCACTATCAGGGCTTCGTGGATGTGAATATGGGTCGCGGCGCCATCGTGATCGGTCTGGCTGCGGTCATCATCAGCGATGTTATCTTCGGCAAGCTCTTCCGCAATTTTGCGCTGAAGCTCACCGCCGTGGCCATCGGCGCGGTGATCTATTATGCGGTCATTCAGGTTGTGCTCTGGCTGGGTCTGGATACCAACCTGCTCAAGCTGCTCTCCGCGCTCATCGTGGCGC
>CAYWLE010000011.1:0-13862 GCA_964458825.1 uncultured Oscillospiraceae bacterium
CGCAGATCGGCAAAAAGGAGAGCATCGCCGATACCGCCCGCGTGCTGGGCCGCATATATGACGGCATCGAGTACCGCGGCTTCGGTCAGGAGATCGTGGAGGAGCTTGCCAAGCATGCGGGCGTGCCTGTGTGGAATGGCTTGACCAACGAATTCCATCCCACCCAGATCCTAGCCGACTTTCTAACCATACGCGAGCATTTCGGCTCTCTCAAGGGCGTGAAGCTGGTATACATGGGTGATGCACGCTACAACATGGGCAACTCCCTGATGGTTGGCTGCGCAAAGATGGGCATGGATTTCGTGGCCTGTGCGCCCAAGAGCTACTTCCCGGACGCCAAGCTCATCGCCCAGTGCGAGGCAATTGCCGCCGAGACCGGCGCGAGCCTCTCCTTCATCGAGGATCCCGCTGAGGCTGTGCAGGGCGCAAAGGTGATCTACACCGATGTTTGGGTATCCATGGGTGAGCCGGACGCGGTTTGGGCCGAGCGTATACGCGACCTCAAGCCCTATCAGGTCAATTCCGCGCTGATGGCTGCCGCCGCGCCGGACTGCGTGTTCATGCATTGCCTGCCCGCCTTCCATGATCTCAACACCGGCATCGGCAGGCAGATGGCTGAGAAATTTGGCGTCAGCGAGATGGAAGTGACCGACGAGGTGTTCGAGTCCCCCGCCTCCATCGTCTTTGACGAGGCAGAAAACCGCATGCATACCATCAAGGCCGTGATGTACGCCACGATGACGGATATGTAATGTCATTATACAGCAAAAGAGACAGGAGCTTTCCTGTCTCTTTTGTTATGCAGATTTTCAGATCTTATGCAGCAGGTTGAAGTCGCTGGTTTGCTCCAGCTTCACCCAGAACATGCCGTAGTGGTAGCCCTCCTGCGTGACCACGCCGCGGCCATTCATGTACCGCGCACACACGCGGGACTGGGGAACCACCTCGCATATGTTGTTCCGCACGCTGGGATGCATGCTGTCGCGGGCAGAATCCATGATGAGTATCTGCCGCTCGCCATCCACCACGCGATGATCCACGATGGCAACGATATGCCCCACCCGCAGGTTGGTTAATGCGCAGCCACCCTCCACAAGGTTCTGCCAGAGCGCCTCATGATCGTTGAGCAGACCATCGAAGTCATAGCGCAGACCCACCTTCTCCAGCCTGCCAGCCTCCTGCATCGCCTTGAGGAGCATGGGGCGGTCGGTGCCGTCGTCGCCGCGTCCGCCGGTCGCCATGGAAAACTCCGCCAGCTCGTCCGGGTCGGCCTTCTCGCCGGTCATCCAGTCGATCAGATGCACGGTGGCAAATATGCCGCAGCCGGCGCGGTGCAGGTCGTCGTCCGCCTCTCTTGGAATGGATGGATAGTTATAGATGTGCGTCCATTCCGGGCAGCTCTGGTTGCACAGGCGCAGCTGCTTGCCATTGTAGGAGATCATCTGCCATTTGCCGGTATATACCAAATCATTGTGAAGCTTGTTCATGGCTCTTGCGCCGCCTTTCGATTGCCGCTTAATTATCCTTTGGTTTTTGATTTTCCATGTTTTTCAGTTCAAGCCGTCTAGGATATCCTCTGCACCCAGCTCACGCAGCACGATGGCCGTCTGCATCGCCACACCCTGATAGATGCACCGCTCGTCCGCCACGAAGTGCGGGCTGTGCAGCGCGGGGGCAGGCAGCTTGTCGATGGCTGTGCAGCCGATGTGATAAAATGCGCCGGGACGCTCCTCCACAAAGTAGGAAAAATCCTCGCCGCCCATGCTCGGCTCCTGCTTGAGCTTCACATGGGTCTTGCCGAAGAGCTGGGTAGCCACATCGATCACGAGATCAGTCTCCCGCTCGTGGTTCACCAGAGCGGAGTAGCCCTCCAGCACGTTCACCTCCGCCGTCGCGTCAAAGGACAGCGCCACGCCCTGCGCAATCTCCCGTATGCGCTTGTGGGCAAAGGCACGCAGCTTGGCGTCCACGGTGCGCAGCGTGCCAAAGAGGCGCACGCGATCGCAGATGACGTTGCTGGCGCGGCCGCCCTCGATGGTTCCGAAGGTAAGCACCACGCTGCGCAGGGGAGACACATTTCTGGAAACCAGCGTTTGCAGCGCGGTCACAATCTGCGCGGCGCAGACGATGGCGTCCACGCTGCGCTCAGGATAGGCGGCATGACCGCCGCGGCCATGGACGATGATCTCGATCTCGTCGGTGGCTGCGTTGAGGGTGCCGTGTCGAGTCTCCACCGTGCCAAGCGGCAGGTATGGCTGTAAATGCAGGCCATAGCAGGCGTCCACGTGGGGGGTCTCCAGCACGCCTGCCTGCACCATCGGCAGCGCGCCGCCGGTGGTTTCCTCCGCTGGCTGGAAGAGAAGCTTCACATTGCCGCTGAGCCTGTCCCGCATGCCGACAAGCAGCCTTGCCGCACCCAGCTGGATAGCTGTATGCACATCATGCCCGCAGGCATGCATCCAGCCCTCATGCTCCGAGCGGAAAGGACAGCCCTTCGGCTCCTGCACGGGCAGGGCGTCGATATCCGCCCGCAGACCGATGGTCTTGCCCGGTTTTGCACCCTCGATCAGCGCCACAGTCCATGTTTCATGGGTGGTATAGGGAATTCCAAGCTCGTCCAGTGCCTCGCAGATCAGCCTCTGGGTCTTCTGCTCCGCAAAGCCAGCCTCTGGAACTCGGTGCAGCGCACGCCGCTTTTCCACTGTCCAGTCATAGCAATCGCAAACCAGCCTCTTCAGTGCCTCGCTATTCATATTCACACCTCCGCGCACACGCGCACGGGTACGTTATTTTCAAAAAATATTCTCGGCACGCGCCTGCCAATGCGCGCCCAAGCCTCGTTTCGGTTGAGCCTGCCCATGCGGGCATACTCCTCCACGGAAATGCAGCCGCCCACGAAGGTCACTTCATCGCCCTCCTCAACGCCGGGGATATCCGTCACATCCGCCATCAGCTGATCCATGCAGGCAAGCCCGATCACATTGGCACGCTGACCGCGCACCTCGATCTGCCAAGCCTCGCCCAGCCTCGGCGTGCCATCCACATAGCCTGCGCAGACCGTGGCAATGAGGCTATCGCGCTGGATGGGATGGTCGTCGTCATAGCCGATCAGCTCGCCCGCGCGCACCCTTCGCAGCTGGGAGATGCGCGCCTTGAAGCGCGCCGGACAGCGGCTTTCCTCGCCTGTGCCGGAGGGCTTCACGCCGTAGAGCCACGCGCCGACGCGGGCTGCATCCAGATGAGCAAAGGGATAGTGCGCCATGCCGATGGAATCCACCGCGTGGGTCAGCGGCACGGCAATGCCAAGCTCGGCAAGCTCATTCCGCACGCGCAGCAGTCTTTCAATCTGCAAGCGATCCATTTCCTCGGTGTGTATCGCCAGATGGGTATACAGACCGGCAAGCTCCACCCAGCCCTCATGGACAAGGCTCGCCACAAATCCAGCAGCCTCCTCCACCTCCAGACCCAGCCTGTGCAGACCGGTATCCACCTTCACATGCACCCGTGCAGGCTTGCCAAGCCGCCGTGCAATATCGGCGAGCTGCCTGCCCTGCTTCTGAGAATAGAGGGTCAGCGGCATGCCGACGGCGATCATATATTCCATCGCCTCGGTTCCCAGCAAACCCATGGGCAGAACCTCGATATCCGGCAGAGCCTCGATCAGCTGCCGAGCCTCATCGGCGGTCGCCACAGCAAAGAGGGTCGCGTCCTCCTGCCGGAGCCGCTGGGCAACGACCACGGCATTCATGCCATAGGCGTTTGCCTTCAGCACGGGAATCACCCGCCGATCCTCGCCCAGCCGGGCGCAGGCGCTGCGGTAGTTTGCCGCGATCACATCCAGATCCACCTCCAGCCAGCAGCGGGAGGTAGCTTCCGAGAAAGTCATGCTTCTATCCATCTTCCTATATTATATCATGTATATATCGTTTTTCATCAAAACGACGTCTTCATCAAACCTTGTGGCAGGCAACCATATGACCATTGCCCATATCCCGCAGTTGCGGCACGCTCTCGGCGCAGCACTTATCCGCATAGGGGCAGCGGGTGCGGAAGGCACAGCCGCTGGGCGGATCGATGGGCTGCGGCACGTCGCCCTGAAGCACGATGCGCCGGTTCTTCTCCGCCTCGTCGGGATCGGCAATGGGCACGGCAGACATCAGCGCCTTCGTGTAGGGGTGCAGCATGTTGGAATAAAGCTCGTTCACCGGCGCCATTTCCACCATGTGACCCAAATACATCACAGCTACGCGCTTGGATATGTGGCGAACCATGGAGAGATCATGGGACACGAAGAGGTAAGTAACGCCCAGCTTTGCCTGAATCTCCTCCAGCATGTTGATGATCTGCGCCTGAATGGATACGTCTAGCGCGGAGATCGGCTCATCGCAGACGATGAACTCCGGCTTGCCTGCCAGTGCGCGGGCAATGCCAATGCGCTGCCGCTGACCACCGGAAAACTCATGGGGATAGCGGTTGAGGTGATCCTCCTTCAGACCCACGCAGTCGATCAGGTAGCGCACGCGATCATTGATCTGCTTTGCTTCCATGCCCTGATAGCGCAGCGGCTCGCCAATGATGCTGGCGATGGTCATGCGGGGATTGAGGGAGGCATAGGGATCCTGAAAGATCATCTGCATGCGGTTGCGGTAGGGCAGCACCTCTTTTTCCGTGAGCGGAGCAATATCCGTGCCGTCAAAGAGTATCTGCCCGGCGGTGGGCTGATAGAGGCGGACGATGGTGCGACCAACCGTGGTTTTGCCGCAGCCAGACTCGCCAACCAAGCCAAAGGTTTCGCCGGGATAGAGATCGAAGCTAACGTCGTCCACGGCCTTGAGTATCTTTTTCTTATTCAGCAGACCGCCGCCCACAGGGAAGTACATCTTCAAATTGCGGACTGAAATCAAAGCCTTATTTTCCATAGATCACAGCCCCCTTTCGACCTTCGGCGCGTTGGGATGCATCAGATGGCAGGCAACGCGGTGGGTATCCCCCAGCACCGTTTCCGGCGCAAGATATTTCCGGCATACCGGCATGGCATAGGGGCAGCGCGGCGCGAAGGGACAGCCCTTCGGCGGACAGAGCATGTCCGGCGGCGTGCCGTTGATGGGCACCAGCTTTTCATCGCGGCGCTCGGTCATTTTGGGTATGGAGCGCAGCAATCCCCAAGTATATGGATGCTTCGGCTCGTAGAATATCTCGCGAGCGGTGCCCTGCTCGCAGATGATGCCGCCATACATTACCAGTATACGGCTGCACATGCTGGCGATCACGCCCAGATCATGGGTAATCATAATAATAGAGGCATTGGAATCCTTCTTCAGGCTTGCCAGCAGCTCCAGCACCTGCGCCTGAATGGTCACGTCCAGCGCGGTGGTTGGTTCGTCTGCGATCACAAGCTTGGGATGGCAGGCGATGGCTGCGGCGATCATCACCCTCTGGCGCATACCGCCGGATAGCTCGTGGGGGTACTGGCGCAGCCGCTGCTCGGGATTGGGTATCTCCACACGCTTCAATAGCTCCAGCGCTGCCTGCCGTGCCTGCGCCTTATTCATGCTCTTGTGAATGCGTAGCGGCTCGGCAATCTGGTTTTCCACGGTATAGAGGGGGTTGAGGCTGGTCATGGGATCCTGAAAGATCATGCCGATCTCATTGCCCCGAAGCTTGGAAAAGTCGCCCGCGCTGAGAGAGAGCATATCCCTTCCGCCAAAGTAAATGGTATCGGCGGAAACCTCGGCATAGTCGGGCAGCAGACCCATGATGGACATCATGGTGACGCTCTTGCCGGAGCCAGATTCGCCAACGATGCCCAGCGACTCACCCTCGTCCAGCTGGAAGGAAACATTGCGCACGGCCTGTACGCAGCCCACGCCGAGATGGAAATTTGTGGTCAGATTTCTGACGTCAAGCAGTTTTGCCATGTGCGCGCCTCCTTACTTCTTCAGCTTCGGGTCGAGCGCATCGCGCAGACCATCGCCGATAAAATTAAACGAAAACATGGTGATGCAGATCGCAAGCACCGGGAATATCATCTGATGGGGGAAGGTAAGCAGGGTGGATCGGGCGTCGTTTGCCAGCGTGCCCCAGCTTGCCATCGGCGCCTGTATGCCGATGCCGAGGAAGGAAAGGAATGCCTCGGAGAAGATGGCGCTGGGGATCAGGAAGGCGGTGGACACGATGATCGGGCCCATGGCATTGGGGATCAGGTGCGTCACCAGCAGGTTCCAGAACTTTGCGCCGGAAAGCCTTGCCGCCAGCACATATTCCGAGTGCTTGAGCCGCATCACCTCGCCGCGAACCACGCGCGCCGTGCCGATCCAGCTGGTAAAGCAGAGCGCGATGATCACAGAGCTTACGCTGGAGCCAAGCACCAGCATGATCAGCACGATATACAGCATGCTCGGCAGGGCAATGAGGATATCCACGATGCGCATCATAACCATATCCACCTTGCCGCCAAGATAGCCCGCCACACCGCCATAGACCACGCCAATGACGAAGTTGATCGCCGCGGCAGCCAGACCGATGGACAGGGAGATGCGAGCGCCATAGAGTATGCGGATAAAGAGGTCACGCCCCATCTGATCCGTGCCGCAGGGATGGGCAAGGGAGGGACCGGCGTTCATGTTGGTCAGATCCATACTGGAATAATCATAGGGAGAAACCATGGGTATGATGATGCAGCAAATGGTCATCAGCAGTATCACGCATACGCCGAAGATCGCCAGATGATCCTTGCGGAACCTCTTCCACACATCCTGCCAGTAGGTGGTGCTCGCACGAACGATCTTTTCCGCGCTATCCTCGGCAGGGGCGTTCATATCAAACATTGCCGCGTCGAGGGAGGCATATTTCTCGCCGCCGATGCTGTTGGAGAGCGCGTCCGGGGAGATCGGAGCAAATTTTATCTTCTTATTCATCTACTTCTGCCTCCTCCCTTACTGATTGGTCAGCTTCACGCGGGGATCGATCACGGCAAGCATGATGTCCGCCGCCAGATTGCACACCACAACGAACACACCGAAGAAGATGGTGATGCCCATAATCATGGTGTAGTCGCGGTCGGAAATGGACTGAACGAAATATCTGCCGATGCCGGAGATGGAGAACATGCGTTCCACCACGAAGGAACCGGTCAGCAGGCTGGCGATCAGCGTGCCGAGGTAGGTAATGACCGGCGTCAGGGCGTTCTTGAGCGCGTGCTTGGCCACCACCTTAAACTCGCGCACGCCCTTTGCCCGTGCGGTACGGATGTAATCCTGCCCCATGGCATCCAGCATGGAGGAGCGGGTCTGCCGCGCAATATAGGCGATGGGGCTGAAGGACAGGCACGCCACCGGCAGCACATAGCTCTGCCAGCCGTTCAAGCCAAAATTGGGGAATATTGGCAGCACGCCGCAGAACAGATACATCAGCACCACCGATATTACAAATACCGGCGCCGATATGCCCACCGTGGCAAAGACCATGCAGAAGCCATCGACCAGCTTTCCACGGTGCAGCGCCGCGGCAATGCCCAGCGGTATGCCGATCAGCAGCGATACCAGCACGGCCACGCCGCCAACCTTAGCCGAGGTGGGGAAATGCCCGAAGATTATTTCATTTGCAGAGGTATCCGGCTTTTTGAAGGAGGTGCCAAAGTCGCCCCTGAGCAGACCCTCCCAATAGGTTATGTACTGCTCCCACACCGGTTTATCCAAACCATACTTGGCATTGAGGCGAGCCAGACCCTCCGGGGTCAGCTTTTTCTGCTCCTCAATGCTGAAGGGACTGCCGGGCATCATGTGCATCAGAAAAAATGCTACGGTGATGAGCACCACAATGGTCAGCACGCCGGCAAGCAGGCGCTTTAAAATATACTTTATCATTCTACCACTCCCAAGGTCTTACTCTGCGAAACCGAAAAACTTTCTTCCGCAATTTATATCCTGCCTCTATTGTACTCTATTCTGCCTGCTTTTGCAAACCCCCGGCACGCTATATTTGCATTAAATCACTAGAATTTATCCAATTTTTCCGTTTTGAATAATTTTTAAGGTTATTTTTGAAAGAAAAACTTGACTTGCACTTCAGCTTCTGCTAGTATGGACACATGGTTGAGCATCGACCAAAATATTTTAGGAGGTACATTACATGAAGAAAGTTCTTGCTATGCTGCTGGCTGTGGCTATGCTGTGCTGCTTTGCTGCAAGCGCATTTGCCGAGGAAGCCGAGCACGTCATCCGCTATTCCATCGCAGATGATCCCCAGCAGATGGATCCCACTCTCAACACCTATTCCCGTTCCTCCATCGTGCTTCAGAACCTGTTCCAGGGTCTTTATAAGCTTGGCCCGGACGGCTCCACCTATATTCCCGCCTGCGCGGAGAGCTACACCGTGTCCGAGGACGGCATGACCTACACCTTCACACTGAAGAAGGATCTCAAGTGGTCCGACGGCACTGCCCTCACCGCCCACGACTTCGAATATTCTTGGAAGCGCGTAATGGATCCCGCAGTGTCCTCCGGCGCATCCTCCGATATGTGGGTCATCAAGAATGGCCGCGAATTCAATGAAGGCACCTGCACCGCTGAGGACGTCGGCGTGAAGGCGATCGACGATACCACCCTTGTGGTAGAAACTTCCTATTACGCGCCTTGGTTCCCCTCCCTCACTGCCACCACCGTATACTTCCCCGTCAAGCAGGAGCTGGTGGAGGCTGAAGGCGATCCGTGGACGAAGAACGTGGAAACCTTCGTATCCAACGGTCCGTTCATGCTCACTGAGTATTCCTCTCTGGACAAGATCGTTATGACCGCCAACCCCAATTACTACGATGCCGCCAACATGCAGGTGGATCAGCTGATCTACTATATCATCGCCGATTCTTCCTCTGTGCTCGTTTCCTATAATAACGGCGATCTGGATGTTGCCGACGATCTGGATTCCAACGCCCGCGATCAGTATGGCGAAACCAACGAGTATTTCCTCAAGGATCGCATCGGCATCCAGTATTGGGACTTCAACTGCAAGCTGCCCGAGTTCTCCGATCCCAACGTGCGCAAGGCTTTTGCCTATTCAGTGAATCGTCAGCTGGTGCTCGACGCAGCCATGCTGGCTGAGAAGCCCGTATTCGGCTTCATCCCCTCCTCTCAGCCCTCCCTCACTGCCGATGGCAACTACCGCTCCGTGGCTGGCGATATGTTCGCTGAGAACATCGAGCTGGCACAGCAGCTGATGGCCGATGCCGGCTATCCCAATGGCGAAGGCTTCCCCACCGTGTCCATCGTCTGCCAGAACACCGATGAGCAGAAGCTCATGGCGCAGGTCTATGGCGAGATGTGGAAGATGAACCTCGGCATTGAGTACACCATCACTACCTATGAGTCCTCCACCTACTGGGGCGAGCTGGACAACGGCAATTTCTCCGTGGCTCGCAACGGCTTCACCTGCGATTATATCGATCCCTCTGCAAACCTCAGGGTTTGGGTCACTGGCTCCAACTGCTATGAGAATGGCTGGGACGATCCGGTTTACGATCAGATGTTTGCCGATGCAAGCACCATCCTTGATCCCGCCGAGCGCGAGACCGCTCTGATCGCCTGCGAAACCTATCTCTGCGACCAGATGCCCGCCATGCCCGCCTACACCATGGCAGATGATTACCTCGTAAAGTCCAACATCACTGGCATCGTCAAGAACCCCATCGGCCACATCTTCTTCGAATACGCTCAGTTCGCTTGATCCTTGCGTGTCCGAATCTGATTGGTCTGTGATTGGCTTCTGATTGGTTCCTGATGCGCATTCGATGTGCTTCTGATGGAACAACCGAGCCAGTTTATGGCAAAGCTTCGCCCCATGATGTGCTTCATCGTGGGACGATTTTTTCATTCGTTCTCTGGTCAGCACGTCCTTCAGCGGCTTGGTCAACAGCTCTACCGCTGCGCCGACCAGCGCATTATCTCGCAGCCGCCCGCATGGCTCAGGCTCTGCTTATCCAAAAAGCAGCAGCCGCGGATGGATAGGCTCCGCAGCCGCCGTATGGGATTTCTAGCTTTACTTCTTAGGCATATTGGGATACTCGCTAAAGAGCGGGTAGAGAATCGGCTCGTCCTCCTCGATCTCCGGGAAGCGGCCGATGGGCTCGTAGAAGCGGTTATCCGTATTATCATCATTGGTTTTGGATACCTCGCCGATCAGGCAATCGCCGCCCTCAGCCCAGAAGCTATGGTACTGGCCGGTGGGCAGGGTGATGCTCTCGCCAGCCTTCAGCTCCACGCGCTCGCCTGCGGCAACCTGATAGGCGCGGCCATCCTTGTAAACGGTGACGGGGGTATCGAGCATTTCGCCATTCTCGCCGGAATTATAGCAGCGGATAACCAGCGTGCCGCCGCCGCGATTGATGATATCCTCCATCTTCTTCCAATGGAAGTGATAGGGAGTCACCTGACCCTCCTCGGCAATCAGCAGCTTTTCGGCATAGGTCTTGACATACTTGGGATTGTTCAGGTTGCCGTTGCGCAGCGTGATCAGCAGCAGGCCGATCTTGTGGAAATCGCCGCTGCCAAAGTCGGTAATGTCCCAGCCGAGCATATTTTCCTTGATCTCGTCATATTCGCTGTTCTTTTCTGCCCACTCGTCCATCGTCCAAGTCACGAAGGGCGGCAGTGCAAATTTGTAGCTTGCGATCAGCTCCAGCGCCTTGCGCTGAAGCTGGTTCAGTTCGGATCTCTTCATCTTTGCTTCCTCCATGTATTTCACTGTGCCTTGGTTCACGGCTGCGGCGATCAGCGCCGAACCCCGATGAACCATCCTTATATACTCGTATAGCACAATTACACCCAATTGTCAAGCTTCATTTTGGCTATCCAGCCGGAGAAGCAGCCGCAGCTTCCGCCATGTCCCTCAAAGCCGCAAAACCAGCGGCTTGCCCGCCTCCACCGTGCCATCGGCGCTGTCCAGCACGCTCTGCTCCGCCACGCCATAGCGCTTCGCCAGACGCCATGCATCCTCCTGTGCGCTGGGCCAGCAGATCACATAGCCCGGGCGGCGGCTTATCTCCTCTCCCTCGCTCAGCTCCCGCGCCAGCGTCAGATGCTCGTTCAGTCGGGTTTCACAGAAGATATTCAGCCCGATCTTCATCTCCAGCCGGTCGCCCATGAGCGCGTTTGCCTCCGCGCCGGTGACGCAAATGTGTATGCTGGAATCCTCCTCCAAGGCGCCCGCGACCTCGAGCTCAAAGGGCAGGCTGGTTCGTGCCGAGGCTGGCTGGTCGGAGCCGTTGGGCATGTAGAGCACTGCGGCGTCGATCAAGCCACGTATGCGGCTGCGTTCACCCTCGCGGGCGACCTCCGCCACATTGGGCAGGGCGTGCACGGCGATCACGCTGCCCACCGAGGCTCCCTCGCCCAGCAGCACCGTGCCGCGCACGGTATCGCTCTGGAAGCTGCAAGCTGCCTTGGTTGTCAGCTCAAGCTCCTGCCGCTCCACAGCGATGCTGTGACCGCCGACGGCATAGGCATCCTCCAGCGCATCCACGCACTCCTGCACGTTGGCGGCGATATCAAAGCGCACGTCCGCCTGTATCTGCAAGGCTCCCTCTTCATCGCCCTCGCCCAGCTCCAGCTGACTGCGCACGCCCCGCAGGCTGGGATAGACGCAGGCGTTGGCGCTGAGCCACTCCGGCAGCTCCAGCAGCTTGTCAAATTCGATGGGGTAGCGCACCGTCACGGCAGGCTTACCCTCCACGCCGCTGGCGATCAGCGTTTCGATGGCAGCGCGACCCTTCACCCGCAGCCCGCCCAGATCCGGCTGGGCGGAATCGATGGTCACGCAGCCCCAGTCCATCAGCGTCGCCCGGGCGTCCAGCGCCCGAGGTATCTCCACCCTGCCGGTCAGCACGGCGGTTTCATTTGCCTCGGCGGCCAGCTTCACCACGCATAGCCTGCGGCTGCGGGTCTGCACCTGCGGGGCGTCCTCTATACCCGTGATCACCTCGATCATCTCCAGCCTGCTCACCCAGACATGCAGGCCAAGGCTCACTTGAAACACCATGTGGCCGTTTTCATACCTTGCCTCCACATCTTCCACCTCAAGCTGCACGCGGCTGAGCATGCCGCTCTGTGCGCCGGGGATATCCGCCGCCTGCGCGATATTCGCCCGTGCAGACAGCGCCCGCAGCGAGCTTTCCTCCCCCTGCCGGTACACCGCCTGACAGCTCAGGCTGCCCTCCAGCACCACCCTGTCCGTCTGCACATCCGCACGACTGACAGCCGCGCAGGCATCGCTCAGCAGCGGCTCGATGGCTTCCCTGCCAGCCCCCGGAACCAGCGCCTCCGCCCGGCTGAGCAGCTGCACATAGCGGTAGCCAACCTCCCGCTCCGCCTCGATCTCCTTCTTTACCACGTTCAGCGCCATGGTCTTTCCCCTCCAATTATCCTTTGCTTGCAGCCAGCCCCGCCGGTCTGCCCATGCTCAAGCCTATGCCCTGCGCCTGTCCGGCATGTTATCCACTGAAAAAAAGCCATGCCCGCCAAAACCATAAAAAGAGCCTCCGCAGGGAAGCTCTTTGCATAATAATGATGCTGGATAGGCGTCCGGCCTGTCTAGCTCCGATACTTATAAACCACGCTCTCAGCCAGCACAGCCAGCCGATAATAAAACACTGCCTCCCGCTTTTCCTCGCCGTCGGGCAGGCGGGTAATCAGCTCGTTCATGCCGGCCTTGTCCTCCTTGGTGAGCAGCTGCGGGGTAAGTATCTCTATCTTTTCATCCCTGCCCATCAGCAGCCGGTTCACCAGCGAGCGCAGGTAGCCTCCATATCGCTCGGCAAGCAGAGCCTCCGCCCGCAGCGCCTGCGGCAGCTCCAGCTCCAGAAACGCCTTCAGCACCAGCTTGTCCGCCTTATTTTTCATCATGGGTATCCACTCCCTTCTGCTTACCAGTATATTCCATACAGCCCCGCCGCGCAATGCTTTTTCTTGATTTTATCCCAAAGATATGCTATGCTGAAACCTGCCAATGCGCCATAACCAAGCAAGCCAGACAGGAGAACCCCTGATGAACGATATTCTAAGCGATATGCTCCAATCCACCATCCTTGAAACCATCGCCCAAGCCAACGTGCCCCACGGCGCTGCCGAGCTAACCCGCATGACCGGCATTCCCGCCGAGGAGCTTGCTCCCGCGCTGGAGAGCCTGCTCGCCGAGGGCAGGATCGCCATGAGCAAAAAGGGCAGGTATGCTCTGCCGGAAAGGCTGGGGCTGCTCGTCGGGCGGGTGTTCTTCACCCATGCGGGCGCGCCGATCTTCCGCGGCGACGATGGAGAAACCAGCCTTCGCATCAGCTCTGCCGGTCGGCTCCGCGCCATGCCGGAGGATCGCGTGCTTGTGCGTCCCACAGCAGAGGGCAGCGCCGATCTGGAGCGCATCCTCCGCCGTGGCAAGGCTAGCCTCACCGCCTGCGTGCGCATCGAGCAGGGCAGACGCAGCAGGCGGGATTTCGAGCAGATTCGCGCCACAGCCGTTCCCTGCGACCCACGCATTCCCTATGCCATCCGTCTGGGCGGGGACATATCCTTCCTGCGCAATGGCGAGCTTGCCCTGCTGGAGATCGACAGCTATCCCGAGGGCGATCGTCCCATCCTTGCCCACGCCAGCCGGGTGCTTGGCAAGGCAAGCAGCCTGCTCACCCGCCTGCGCGCCACCGCCGAGGAACACGGCTTTCCATCGGAATTTCCCGACGAGGTAGAGGCATGTGCCGCAGCGCTCCAGCGAGAGAGCCTGCCCGCCTGCGGCGACGACCGCCGCGACCTGCGCGAGGAAACCATATTCACCCGCCTGCGCGCCACCGCCGAGGAACACGGCTTTCCATCGGAATTTCCCGA
>CAYWLE010000011.1:13962-18462 GCA_964458825.1 uncultured Oscillospiraceae bacterium
CCTGCCCGCCTGCGGCGACGACCGCCGCGACCTGCGCGAGGAAACCATATTCACCATCGACGGCGCATCCAGCAAGGATTTTGACGACGCCGTATCCATCCAAGCCATCCCCGGAGGCTGGCGGCTGGGCGTACACATTGCCGACGTGAGCCACTACGTGCGCCCCGGCAGCGCCATCGACCGCGAGGCTTATGCGCGCGGAACCTCCCTCTACCTGCCCGGGCTCACCATACCCATGCTGCCCGAGGCGCTCTCCAACAACCTATGCTCCCTCATGCCGCAGGTTGACCGCCTCGCCATGTCCCTCATCATGGATATTGACGAGCGCGGCCGCGTGACCGATCATCTGCTCGCGCCGTCCGTCATCCGCTCCCGCGCCCGGCTTACCTACGACGGCGTGAACCGCCTCTTTGACGGCTCCGATGAAGCCATGCCCGCCGAGGTCAAGGCTTCCCTCTTTCAGATGCGCAAGCTTGCCAGCCTGCTCCGATCCCGCCGCAGGGAGCGCGGCAGCATCGATTTTGAGATGGAGGAGGCAAGCTTTATCCTCAACGAGGATTACGAGCCCACCGACATCCTCTGCCCGCCCCGCGGCGAAGCCGAGCGCCTGATAGAGGATTTTATGCTTCTCGCCAACGAAACCGTGGCTCGCCTCGCCCGGGATACCATGCTGCCCTTCATCTACCGCATACACGAGCATCCCGACCCGGACAGGCTGCATGCGCTGGAGGAATTTCTGCATGCAGCAGGCACGCCCGTGCATCTGGGCAACGATCCGCACCCCGGCATGCTGCAAAGGATACTGGACGAGCATGCCGGCGAGGATACGATCGAGATCCTGCGCCGGCATATGCTCCGGGCGCTCAAGCGCGCCTGCTACAGTGAAAAGCCGGCGGGACACTATGCGCTGGCGATGCAGGATTACTGCCATTTCACCTCCCCCATCCGCCGCTATCCCGATCTGATGGTACACCGCATGCTCAAGCTGCTGCTTGCTGGCTCGGTGGATATCCAGCGCTGGGAGGCACGCATGCCGGAGCTGGCGATCCAGTCCTCCGCACGGGAGCAGGAGGCTGTGAAGGCAGAGCGGGAGAGTGAAGCCATGCTCAAGGCTGCGTGGATGCGCCGCAATATCGGCAGGAAGTTCTACGGCGTTATCACCTCCGTAACCAGCTGGGGCGCCTATGTGACCCTGCCCAACACCATCGAGGGACTGGTGCATGTATCCGATATGGACGATTATTTCAACTATGACCCCCAGCGCCAGCAACTGGTCGGCAGCATGCATGGCGATGTTTTGCAGCCCGGCATGCGCGTGCGCGTGCGTGCCATCGATGCAAGCGTTTCCCGCGGCGAGATCAATTTCGAGCTGACAGAGCTGCTCGGCACTTGATTTTCATGCCGCAGCGCCGTATAATGGTTATATGGATTTCTTTCGAAGGGAGGCTGTGCCATGGCAGACTGCATCGGCGTATTTGACAGCGGCGTGGGCGGCGTCAGCGTGCTGCGCGAGGCTGTGAGGCTGCTGCCCCATGAAAACTTCATCTTCTACGGCGATAACCAGAACGCCCCCTACGGCACCCGCCCTGTGGAGGAAATTCGCCGCCTGTGCGCCGCCGCGGTAGAGCATCTGCTCGCGCAGGACATCAAGGCGCTGGTCATCGCCTGCAACACGGCAACCTCCGCCTATGCTGCCATACTGCGTGAAACAGCGCGGATACCCGTAATCGGCATGGAACCCGCCCTCAAGCCCGCCCACTTTGCCCGCAGCGACGGCAAGATACTGGCGCTGGCAACCAAAGCCACGCTCTCGCTGGACAAGTTTTCCGCACTCATGGCCTGCTATGGCGAGGGCGTGGTTCCGGTGGAGGGTCGCGGATTGGTGGAGCTTGTGGAGGCTGGCAAGGCAGGCAGCGAGGAGGTTCGCGCAGTGCTTGCCGAGGTGCTTGCTCCCTACCTCAATGAAAAGATCGACGCCGTGGTGCTCGGCTGCACCCACTACCCCTTCCTCCGGCAGCAGATCGAAGCCTTCTTCCCTGCCGCGCAGTTCTTCGATGGTCTGGAGGGCACGGTGCGCCAGCTGGAGCGCCGCCTGCGCGAGACAGGCAGCCTTGCGCCAGCCAGCCAAACTGGCAGCGTAAGCTTCCAAACCTCCGGCAGTGAGGATAAACTTCGGCTGATGCGCCGCCTGTTCGAGGCAGATATCTAAATAGTGCAAGCAAAATCCCCAACCTTTCCTTCTTGTTTGGTTGGGGATTTTGCATTTGCGGGCTTTATCAACCCGACCAGACGCTGAGAAAGCCTGCAAGGCGAGGAAGCAAGGCGGCGATTGAGGGAGCTTACCTGATCGTAAGTGACCGAAATTCGCTGCCGATGCTGACATAGCAAGCAAAACTCACTTCAAATCTTATCGTTCGAAGTGAGTTTTGTGTTTGCGGGCTTTATCAATGTCTGGAGTTACATGAGGATGAACTGCAAATTCTCCTCCTTAACATAGCCCTCCTTTTCGCCGGTGCTGATGAGCACCCAGCCGGTCTGCTCGTTTACCAGAAGCACAGTCACCTGCTGATCCTTCTCGCACCTTGCCACGACCTCGCCCTTTTCGCTGGCGCTGTCGTATACGCTCACCTTTTTCTTGCCCTTGCTGGGCACGATGGTTGCCAGCACGTCGATCACCGGCTCCTCATCCACGCCCGCATCGGCATCGGTGCTTTCCACCTCGGAAGCCACGCCATCGCGGAAGGACAGGTACTGGTTCATAAGGTAGCCAATCTGATCGCCATAGCCCACGCGGGTGAAATCGCCATCCTGAGAAAGCACGCGCATGGTTGTGCCATTGGGAACCTCCGCCAGAATATCGCTCTCGGTGTTTGGCTCGGCACGCAGGTTCAGGCGCAGATCATCCGAGCCGGTATCCACGGTCGCCAGCGTAACCACCTCGTCCGCATAGGAAACAAACTGCTCGTTGGCAAAGTACGCCGTAAGCTCCGCCGCCAGCGTCTGCGCGCCGCTGAGCTTCTCGCTCAGGGTGGAGCCAAGGCTATAGCTCTCGCCGTTTTCAGCGCTATAGCGCATGACCACATTCTTCTGGCTGTAGGTATCCAGATATTCCAGATACATATAGCCCGTCACGCCGCCGACGATCACATTTGCCCACTTGCCATCCACGCCGAGCACTGTCACGATATCGCCGGGCTTTGCCTTTGCCACGGCGGCGCTCTCGGTATCCTGATACTGGCGAATATTGATGTTCTTGCTGGCGTTCACCTTGCCCAGCAAAATCTCCTCCTCCGTGGCGGCGGCGGTAAACTCCGCGCTGCCAAGGCTCTCCTCGATCTTATTGATCACATAATAGATGGCATGCTGCACATCCGGCGAAGCCACGCCATCGGGCGTATAGCCGCACAGCAGCTGGAACTGCCGTATTGCCTCGGAAACATCCAGATCATAGATGCTGTCCATATCGCCATTATACAGCCCGAGCCTGCCCAGCGCCTGCTGAAGCTTTTCCACTGCCGGACCGCTCTTGCCCTCGCTTAAGCTGATCTCGCCCGTGGAAACCGGCGCTTCATCAGAATAGATTACCTCCAGCAGCTCCGTAGTGGAGATGCCCGTCTGCGCAATGCCCAGATCCTGCTGCAAATGCTTCACTGCGGCGATCACCGGCGTGTCATACTTGCCAGAAAACTCGCCGTCATAATAGCCAAGGTCGCACAGCCTATATTGCAGGTCGAGCACATCGTCGCCCACGCTGCCGCTGCCGAGGGCATCCTCGGAAATGCCGAGGTACTCCTTATAGGTCATGCCGTCCTCCCCCGTATAGGAGGATATTTTCAAAAGCGCGCGCAGATCCTCGTTTACCACGCCGCTCTCATAGATCTTTACCCGCGTGCCAACCAGACACTTCTTTGCGATGAACTCCGCATCCTCCACCCGCAGCCGCATGCAGCCGTGGCTGGTGGGCATGCCAAATTCCTGCGCATGCTGGGCGATCATCGTGCTTTCGTCCTTCTCAGCAAAGGGCAGCGAATGGAACATATAGCCATAATAGATGCGCGTGGCAAACTTCACCCAGCAACGGTACTGCTGGAAATAGGTCCACTCGCTGCGCTCCGACGCCCTGCCATTCTCCATCAGGTAAAAGGTGCCAAGCGGCGTGGCGCCATTCATGCCGGAGGAGGTGAGCATCTGCCGCGCAATGGAATTATCGCTGGTGTTGTAGATGGTCACGATCTGGTTGGTAATGTCCACATCAATATAGAATGGCATGCCATAATCATCATCCTCCGCAAAGGCTGAGCATACCAGCAGGCACAGCGCCAGAAGCAGCGCCGCAATTCTCATTCGCTTCATCCTGAACCTCGTCCCACGGCCGGAGCCGTGTTTTTTCTTCTACATTATTTATGATACATTTATGACCCGATTTACCCCCGCCGCCGACGCGTTTCCCGCACAGCCGGAGCCTATAAGCCATTATACCACATATGCACGGATTATACC
>CAYWLE010000012.1:0-18423 GCA_964458825.1 uncultured Oscillospiraceae bacterium
GCCGACGCACGCACCTGCTGCCTGCATCCTGCCAGCGCCACCCATCGGCAGATGAACGATGAGGAGCTGGTTGCCGCGGGCGTATCCGGCGATCTGGTTCGCCTGAGCTGCGGTCTGGAGAGCGCCCTCGACCTGATCGAGGATATCGCGCAGGCGCTGGATAGGATATAAGCGACAGGATCAAAACGCTGCTGTCTGGAGGCTCAACACATGCCCATCAAGATACCCAATCACCTGCCTGCCGCGGAGATACTGCGCCGGGAGAACATCTTCGTGATGACGGAGCAGCGTGCCGTGACGCAGGATATTCGCCCGCTGCGGCTGCTGCTGCTGAACCTGATGCCCAAGAAGATCGAAACGGAAACGCAGCTGACCCGCCTGCTGGGCAATACGCCATTGCAGATCGAACTGGATCTATTGCGCATGCGGGATCACCAGTCCCAGAATACCAGCCAAGAACACCTGCTATCCTTCTACAAGGTATTTGACGATGTGAAGGACACCTGCTACGACGGCATGATCATCACCGGCGCGCCGGTGGAGCAGCTGCCCTTTGAGAAAGTGGATTACTGGCCGGAGCTATGCCAGATCATGCAGTGGAGCCTGAGCCATGTGCATTCTACCCTGCACATCTGCTGGGGTGCGCAGGCGGGGCTTTACTACCACTACGGCATCGGCAAGCAGCCGCTGGAGAAGAAGCTGTTCGGCGTGTTCCGCCACAGGAGCGAATATCGGGAATCGATGCTGATGCGGGGCTTCGATGATGAATTTTTCTTTCCCCATTCCCGCCATACCACCGTGTGGAGGGAGGATGTAGAAAAGAATCCGGAGCTTCAGATACTTATTTCCTCCGATGAGGCGGGGCTTTTCATGGTGCGCAGCAGGAGCCGCAGGCAGTTTTTCATGATGGGGCATCCGGAATACGACCCCCGGACGCTGGAAAACGAATACCTGCGGGACAGGCAGGCGGGCAAGCCCATAGAGCTGCCGAAGAACTACTATCCCGGCGATGATCCTGCCCGGGAGCCGATGGTTACTTGGCGCGCCCATGCGAACCTGCTCTATTCCAACTGGCTCAATTATTTCGTTTACCAAACCACGCCCTATGATATCAGCCGCGTTGGCGAGGGGTAATGAAAATGCAAGCAGCCGTACATCCATTGGATGTACGGCATTTTTCGATAGACTGACCGTGCTGATCTATACGCACGATTTTTAAATAATATATTTTTTTAAAACCTCCTGCCATTGGCAGGAGGTTTATGTGGGGATTCTCAAGGGTGTCACACCCTTGAGCGGGGTCTCAGGGGCAGCACCCCTGACCGTATTCCTTCTCAAGGCAGAGCCTTGAGCGGGGTTTGGGGCAGCGATGCTCATTCCCCGAAGAGGAAGCTTTCCAGTCCAGCCAAATCTCTATAATCGGCGATGATGATGTTTGCGCCGGCCTGTATCAGTCGGTCGCGCTTCCACTGGTCGATGCCCTCGCGGGTGGCTTCGTTGGACGCTACGCCAACGGCAAAGCCGCCGGCCTCGCGCACGTTTTCGATCTCCACATAGCCATCGCCAAAGCCCAGCAGTTCCTCGCCGGAGAGCTGGTTTTCGCGGATGATGCGCTCGATGACCAGCTTCTTGGAGAAGGTTTTATATTCGCGCTGGGCGCCGTAGATGTGGCCGGAGAAGTATTTGGTCGCGCCGAGGAGCTGCGCTTCATTTTTCACATGCTCCTCATCGGTGCCGGAGGCAAGGTAGGGGGTCACGCCGTGGCGCAGAAGCATTTCGAGCATGGCATAGCTGCCGGGCACGGTGAGGCTCTCCGGGTCGATTGCGCCGCTCTCTAAGCCGCGCAGCTTGGAATCGATGCGCTCAAGCAGGCGGCGAACGTATTCATCCTTGTATTCCTGCGCATCCAGAGGCGTGCCGCCCAGCCGCTTTATATCCTCGCAAAGCTCGATGCACTGGTAGATGGTCTGCTTGCCGGTCAGGCGGGTGATGAATTCCTTCGCCCGCTCCTCCAGCGCCGCACGGGGCATGTCCCGGCCCATGGGCGTGGCGCAGAGCTCATCGGTGAAGTAGGGGGTCATGATTTCCTGCCAGCCCTGCCGGATGAGGGATATGGTGCCGTCGAAATCCAGCACGGCATAGCGGAAGCTACCGCGCTTGCCATCGCGGATCAGTTCGATGCTGCTCATGAGAAGCCTCCTTGAGAAATTTTTATGAAATATGGAAAAATGCAGGAAGTAAACAGTGCGGCGCTTGCAAGTTGACTGCCGCACGATTATTATGATAGCATAATCCTGTGATATAATCAAGAAAAGCATAAAATGGGAGGCAAAGGCATGCTTGAGGTTGTAGCGGCGCTGATACGCGATGGCGAGCGCTTCCTGATCTGCCAGAGACCGGAGGGCAAGAACTGCGCCCTCGGCTGGGAGTTTCCCGGCGGCAAGCTGGAAGCCGGCGAAACAGGGGCGCAGGCGCTGGCGCGGGAATGCCGGGAGGAACTGGATATAGATATTGAGGTGCTGGGTGCGCTTGCCAATGTGCAGCACGTCTACCCGAGCATCAGCATCCATCTGACCCTCATGGAGGCGCGCATTGCTTCAGGTGTGCCGCGGGCGCTGGAGCACGCCGATATCCGCTGGATCACCGCCGCGCAGCTTGGAGATTTCGAGCTGTGTCCGGCAGATCGGAGGCTGGTGGATAGGCTGGATATGGAGAATGCAGCGTATAGGATCGACGAGAGCACAGATTCGGTGCGTTTGAAACATAGTGCCATTTTCAATGATTGAGATTCCTTTGTGTGGTTATCCGAAGATGAATAAGTATCGTATTCCTCGCCCTGCACTAACTATGGTTATCACTTTGGCATTCAATTCAAATTCAATTTATATAGCCGCCCTATACTATACAAAAAACAGGCTTGCTTTTCTCTGGCTGTTTGACAAGCGGTATAAAAAGTGTATAATATATCTGCAAGCTATCATGCAAAGCTGCATTTGAAAGCGGAAAGGAACATTCAAAATGGCAAAGAAAACCAGCATCGGCGGACAGGCGCTGATCGAAGGCATCATGATGCGCGGCCCGAAGAAAACGGCGATGGCGGTGCGGCATACCTCCGGCGAGATGATCGTCGAGGAATTTGAAACCAAGGGCAAGGATCGCAGCCGCTTCTGCAAGCTGCCCTTCGTCCGCGGCCTGTTTAATATGTATGATTCTCTCACCTTCGGCTACAAGTGCCTGATGCGCTCGGCGGAGCTTTCCGGACTGGATGAGGAAGAGGAGAAAAAGAAGGAAGAGAAGAACGGCGGCAAGAAAAAGAGCGCTGCCGCCCAGAAGTGGGACAAGGTATTTGAAAAGCTGCTCATGCCCGCGGCGACGGTACTTGCCGTGGCGCTTGCCTTCGTGCTGTTCTTCTGGCTGCCCACGCAGGTATTCGACTGGATCGCCGGAGCTACCTCCATTTCCATGATGGTGCTTCCCGACGGCAGCCATCCCTACGCCTATTACCTGCTCAAGGCATGCATTGCAGGTATCCTGCGCATCGCCATATTCATCGGCTACGTATGGGCGACCAGCCTGATGAAGGACATCCGCCGCACCTACATGTATCATGGCGCGGAGCACAAGACCATCTTCTGCTACGAGGCCGGTCTGCCGCTGACGGTGGAAAACGTGCGCAAGCAGAGCAGGCTCCATCCCCGCTGCGGCACCTCGTTTTTGATTCTGGTACTGATCGTGGGCATCGTGGTTGGCATGTTTATCCACATCGACAATACCCTGCTCTACACGCTGGTGAAGCTGCTCACCTTCCCGGTGGTGGTTGGCTGCGGCTATGAGCTGATTAAGCTGGCGGGTCGTAGCGACAACGCATTCACCCGCATCATCTCCGCGCCCGGCAAAGCCTTGCAGCGCATTACCACCCGCGAGCCGGACGACAGCATGATCGAGTGCGCCATCGCCGCCATGGAAAAGGTCATTCCCGAGGACGGCAGCGACGCATGGTAAATCCGGCGTCAAACCACTGATAGAACATAGCATACAAATACCAAAGGCTTTCCGCGCAAGCAGCTTCCCCTTACTGCAACGTGCGGAAAGCCTTTGGTTGGAAAGCGCATTAAAATAAGCGCATTGGGATCAGATTGCAGACCCATATGCCGTTTTCCCCCTGTGGAGGTGCATTATTTTGAAACAGGAAAATCAAAAGGAGCTGAAAAAGCAGAAGCAGCGCAAGGCGCGCCGCGTGAAGTATGACCGCCGGTCTGGCTGGAGGCGGGCGCTGGAGCTGATGCTGGTTGCGCTGGTCGTGACGCTGATCGTGGAGGGCTTCAATCAGGGCACACCGGAACGCATGCTGCGCTACCTCACGGAGCGCACGCTCTACTTTGCCCTGAACTGGCTGGTGATCCTCACCACACTGACTGTGACGGAGCTGATAAAGCATCGTCGGGCGCTGATGTGCACGCTTTCGGTGGCGTGGTGCGTGCTTGGCTTTGCCAATTATATGGTGTGCCGCAACCGCACGCAGCCGCTGGTGAGCGGCGATCTGATACTCACCCGGGAGATCATCGGTATGACGCCCCTTTACTTTAGCTGGTTTGAGATCATACTGATGTTTGCAAGCGCAGTGGCTGTGATCCTCGGCGTGATATGGATGTTTTCCCGCACGGCAAAGGCTCGGCGGATGAACTATGCCTTTGCAGTTGGCTCCATGGCGGTCATGACCTGCCTAACCATCTGCTTGGGTACGCTGGGCGTGAGCTTCGGCTTCATTCCCGAAACCTTTGGCGACCGGGTCAACGCCTACCGGGATTATGGCTTTGCCACCTGCTTTACCTTCAAATTCGGTAGCTACGGCATCAGCAAGCCTGCCGAGTATTCCACAGAGGTGGTGGAGGGCATACTGGACGAGATCGACGCCCCGCAGGCAACGCCTGTTCCCACCGCCGCACGCTTTGGCGAGGAGGACGACCTGAACCGCCCGAACATCGTATTCGTGCAGCTGGAGTCCTTCTTCGATGTGGATACGGTGATCGGCGCGGAGTTTTCCGAGGATCCAACGCCCGCCTTCCATGCGCTGCTTCAGGAATGGCCCAACGCCGATCTCTATGTGCCCACCATCGGCGGCGGCACGGCGAACGTGGAATTTGAGGTCATGTCCGGCATGAACATGGATTTCTTCGGCGCGGGCGAGGCTCCCTACAATACCATCATCCAGCAGGTCACCTGCGAAACCATCGCCAATACCCTGCGCAAGCAGGGCTACTATACCACCGCCCTGCACAACAACACCGGCTTCTTCTTCAGCAGGAACGAGGTCTACGCCAACCTTGGCTATGATCGCTTCGTGCCACTGGAGTATATGCTCTATCCCGAATACAACAAGGTTGGCTGGGCGCACGATGCCGTGCTGACGGACGAGATACTGCGGGTGATGGAAAACAGCAGCGAGCGCGACCTGATCTTCGCCATCAGCGTGGAGACCCACGGCAAGTATGCCGAAACCTACCAGCCGGAGGAGGGGGATATCGAGATACTCTCCCTGCCGGAGGAGGCTTACCTCGCACCCTTCCAGAACTATGTAAACGTGCTGCCGAACGTGGATCGCTTTATTGCGTCCCTGTTGGAAGAGCTGGAAAGCTATGATGAGCCCACCGTGATGATCCTCTATGGCGACCATCTGCCGGCGCTGGGACTGGATCCTGAAATGCTTACCACCGGCGACCTCTACGCCAGCCGCTATGTTATCTGGAACAACTACGGCGCGGATTTCACCGCCCGGGACATGCAGGCCTACCGCCTCAGCGCCGATCTGTTTGCCCAGCTTGGCATCTCCGACGGCGTAATGACCAAGTTCCATCAGGCATACGCCATCGATGAGGATGGTGAGGAATATCTGGATAAGCTGCAAACACTGGAGTATGACCTGCTCTATGGCGAGCAGGAGGCCTATGGCGAGGCGGGCGGCTACCAGCCCACTGACATCGTGTATGGCACGGATCCCATCGTGATCGATTCCGTGGAGAAGAAATACGGCAGGCTGCTCGTGACTGGCGATAACTTCACCGAGTTCAGCAGGATCGTGTCCGGCGAAAATGCGCTCAAGACGATATTCATCGACAAGGAGCACATCGCCGCCGCCCTCGATGCCGAAAATGCGGAGCACCTCGGCGCAAGCATCGCCGTCGCACAGATCAACAACGATGGCAAGGAGCTTGGCCGCACGGCGGATGCTGCGGTGCA
Organism: uncultured Oscillospiraceae bacterium; assembly: GCA_964458825.1. Lineage (GTDB taxonomy): Bacteria > Bacillota > Clostridia > Christensenellales > Aristaeellaceae > SFTH01. The sequence continues at coordinate 6,238 of CAYWLE010000012.1, forward strand.
ATAGGGCGCTTGCGAGTTCAGCGGCAAGTCGCAGCTTCCCGTTTAATGCATCTGTCAATCATATCCTTCACTTCGCATAGTCTCGATGACCAGCTGTTTGAACTCTCCTGTATACTTTTTATTCGGTACTCCTTTAGGCATAGAAAAACACCCCATTTCTTAGTACAAGTATACCATACTTGTCTAACAAATGGGGTGCAGTTCACTTGGGGTTCCGCTCTTGCCGCTCTTTTGGTTGAATCAGTTATCCAGCCAGCCTCAGCCGTTCCACGCAACATAGCCGGTTCTTTCCACGAGGGACTGCCCCTGCGGCGAGGCGATCCAATCAAGGAAAACCTGCACGTTGGGGTTGCTTTCTCCCCTGCGGGTGACGGCATAGAGGGTGGAGGTGATGGGATAGGTATCATTGCGGATATTCTCCACGCTGGGAGCCACGCCATCGATGGCAAGCAGCTTTACATCGCTGCCGATCATCTCCGTGCAATAGAAGCGGAAGCTGTAGCCGAGGGCGTTGGGCAGGTTGCGATATTCCACAGCCTCAAGGATATCGTCCATCAGACAGGAAACATTTTCGCTGGGCGCTTCCATGAGGGGAACATCACCCATCAGCCTTTGCAGGGCGGTCTGGCTGCCGCTGTTCTCCGGGCGCTGGTAGGCGATGATCTCGCCGAGGTTGGGCACTCCAAGCTCGTCCCACTGGGTGAGCCTGCCGCTGTAAACCTGCCGAATCTGCTCCACGGTGATGCTCTCGATGGGATTTCCCTGATTTACAATAAACACAAAGGATTCCTTGCCAAAGGGAGTAAGCTCAAGCTCCACGCCAGCCTCGGCAGCCATTTTTAGCTGGGCGTCGGAGGGCTGGGCACAGAAGATGATATCCGTGCTGCCCTCGATGAGCCGCTCATAGGCGCGGTTGGTCTTGGTGCAGGTGATGAGGGGAGCGCTCTCCTCCTCGCCATAGCGAGCCGCGCCCATGTAGCCAGCCTGCGCAAATGCGGAATAGACGGGAAAAAGGGCGGTCGCGCCATCCAGCGCGGGGAGGTTTGCCGAGGTATCCCACGCGAGAGCCACGCTTTCATCCAGCGTCGCCACTTTCGCGCCGCTGTAGGGCAGGTAGTATGCAAGGCTGAGGTCGGAAAGCACCTGCTTAACCTCCGTTACCTTGCCATCGGTGATGTAAAAGTGATGCTCCTGATCGAGGCTGCTCGCCGTAAACATGCCGTCGGCAGAATTGTAGCTGACGCTGTCGTATTCGATGGGTAGCACGATATTGCCGCCGGTATCGATCACACCCCAGCGCTGGGTGTAGGTATAGCCGGAGGAATCATCTGTTTCGCTCCTGCTGCCCTGCTCGCCCACACAGGCATAGCCATCCTGAAAATCATTGGCATAGTCAAATATGAAATCCACAACCATATTGCCGTGAACATCCATGTAGCCCTTCTTTTCATTCCTTTCCACACAGGCGAGGCCATCAAAAAACTGGCTGGCATAGCTGAGGCTTGGCTCCACAATGAGCGTGCCATCCTCGCCGAGGTAGCCATAATAGGCTCCGCGGCGGATGACGGCGATGCCCTCATCGCTGAAGCCATAGAAGGCGTCGAGGGCGTTATCGTAGAGAACCCTGCCGTCGGCATCGGTGAGCGTCCAGCTGTAGCCGCCCTGCCTGCGGCAAAGGCAGGTGGCGGGGTCGCTCCTGAGAACGACGATCTCCTCCCAGCTATCCTGCCATGCGGGCGTCTTTTCCGTCCCATCAGCGGTTGCGCAGGCCGTGCCGCAGAGCAGGGCGAGGGTCAGCAGCAGTGAGAGGAGCATGGACAGCGTTTTCTTCATTTCGTTCACTCTCCCTTATGGTTTCTATTTCCATTAGACGGCTGTAAAGGAAGAAAGTTCCTGTTTCTTTGCATTTTTGTGCAGCTCTATTCATTTGTTTTCTGCTGGTTTGGCTGCTGGTTTTCCTCCAGCGCCAGCCGCTCGAATACCTCGTCCCACTTCAGGTTTTTCAGTCGGCGGAGCTTGGAGCGATCCAGCTTGGGATCAAAGAGGCAGGCGGCGTGGTAATCGCAGCGCGCACAGGCGATGGCGCGGTCAAATTCCGCAGGACTTACGGCGGTGATGCCGGAGCGTATATCCTCAATCTGCTGCTGCGCCATTTTTACGCAGTGGTTCACGAGGCGCTGGAAATTCACATCGTCGGCGCAGGGCGTGCTGGAATAGAGGCTGCCGCCGGCAGTGAGCCTCGCCTGAAACACCTGCTCTGGATCCGGCGTCTGTGCAAGTATGAGCTTCATATCCTCCGGCAGCAGACCGCTCATGCGAAATGCCTTGGCTCGCTCGCGCTCCACCTCGACGGGGTTGGTGGACTGGGTATTGACCACGCCCTCCTCCAGTGGAAAATAGTACACGCCGGCGCTGCGGGCGTTCCTCTGGCGCAGCGCCGCGCCCAAATAGATGGGTAGCTGCAATTGCAGGCCGTGGTAGGCTCCGGCGAGGTTGAGGGGCTTGCCGCCGAGCTTGAAATCGATCACCCGCAGGCTGTTGCCTTCGCGCCACTCATCCACGCGGTCGATACGACCCTCGAGTATGGTGTCCCCCGCACGGAGCCGCGCCGCGCCATCCTCCCTGCCAAAGCTGCGTTCAAGCTGGGTGGGGGTGAAGCTGCTGCCCTGCATGTGTTGCGTCAGCACCCTTGCACAACGGCAGGCGGCGGCATGCATGGCCCGCTCCTCACCCCGGGCGGCGGCGCTATCCTCCATGGGGGTGCCGGTATGCATGTTATCCAGCATGCGGCGGGCAATGGCATCCATGCTCTGCTCCGCCTCGTCCGGGGACAGGCTGGCAAGGGACGCGCCGTAGCTCCTAAGAAACTCGTTTACCGCCTCATGCAGGAAGGTGCCGGTGTCGCGGCGATCCAGCTGGAAGGGCTCAATGCGCTCGGGCCGCAGACCATATGCCACAAAATAGGAAAAGGGACAGCCTGCAAACCTCTCCAGCCGGGTGATGCTCTGGTACTGGAGCCTGCCATAGAGCTGCCGTGCCGAAGCAGGATCCACGCCGTCGCGATCAGGATAACCTGTGCGCAGGGCTTCGAGCCGATCCAGCCGTGCAGCCACATCAGGAAGCTGCTCCCGCGCCGCGCGTAGGGTGGTTGCCACGCCGCTCTGGCTGCTGCGGGCGAGGGCTGCCTGCGGCGCACAGGCGAGCAGACGATCCATCCTTTCATCGCCGCGCACGCCGCCACCAATGGTCAGCGCCGGGAATATCTGCCGCACAAGCTCGATCTCCGTGCCGGGGCGCTGGGCAGAACCATCCAGACCGCTGAGCGCACAGGAGAAATAGACGCGCTCCGTGGCCATGCCGAGGGAAGCCTTCAGGCAGAAGCGGCGTATGCGGACGGAGTCGCTCTCATCCGGGCCGAGGTAGGCTCTGGTTTTCTCCGTCAGCAGCGCCTTCTGCCCGGCGGTCAGCAGACCCTCCTCCCCCGCCGCGGCACGGTCGGACAGACCGAGCACAAACAGCGCCCGGCACTTCTGCATCAGCATGCGGCTGCCGCCCTGGGCATATACCGCGTCGCCGGACTGGGGCAGCGCCTTGATGGTGGCTGCCTCGAGCGCCTCGGTGAGGGTGTGGGTAAGCTCCCGCAGGCTAAGCCGCTTGTCGCCCATCAATGCAGCCATCTGATCCAACGCGCCCACGATGCGGTTCCAAGCCTGCGCAAGGCTGCCCGCCGCCTCCCGCATGCCCTGCTCCGCAAGGCGCTTTTGCATATCTAGGCTGCGCTTGTAAGCGCCGATATCCGTCATAAAGCCAAAGAGGGCAGTCAGCTGGGCGCTCAGGCTCTCTGCGGCGCGAAGATTCGACCGAAGCTTCGCCACAGGCTCGATCAGCCTCCTGCGCAGCGGCTCCAGCGCCTCAACCTCCTCCTCGCCGCCGCGGCTGAAGGGACGCAGCCAGCGCGTGCCATCCACGCCGCGCTTGACGGCATAGTTGGCGAGGCGGTCGGTTTCGTCGTCCGTGAGATCCATATAGCCCGTGCGCATCAGGGTGAATACATCCTCGCTGCGGAATCCGCGCTCAATCATCCGCAGCGCCGAAAGCAGGCATTCCGCCGTGGCCATGCGGGATACCGGCCTGCTCTCCGAAAGGAACAGCGGCACGCCATAGATTCGAAACGCCTCGGCAAGGGACTGCCGCATGCCGGCGATATCGGCGCAGATGATCTGCATCTCACCATAGCGCACGCCGGATATGGCCAGCCTGCGCGCCGTTGCCGCAGCCAGCATGCATTCCTCCCGCACGTCCTGACAGAGGGTGACGCGGATATTCTGCGGCGCATATGCCTGCGGCTCTGCCGGATAGGCATACATCTCCCGCGCCAGCAGGCTAAGCTGGTTCAGCGGCGCTTTATCCTCCACAGGCACGCGCTCCAGCGTGGTTCCCGCATCGGCGCAGGCGCGGGCAATGCGCCCGAGCGCCCGCTGAAGCGGGCGGCAGCAATCATAGTCCCGGGCGAGGTGATCATTATTCAAGGGAAAGAAGAGCTCTGCCCCCGCAGCCAAGGCAGACAGGCGGGCGATGAGGTCAACCAGCGTGGGCGGCATGAGATCAAAGCCAAAGAAGCAGAAGCGGGCGCTGCGCACAAAATCCGCATGCTCCACCCGCCGCGCCGCCTCAATCAGCTCCGTTTCGCCATCCTGATATCTGCCTGCAATGAGGCTCGAATAGGTTTCCATGAGGGTGGCGAGGTCATTGAGCTTCATGGCGGTCATGCCCCGGCTCTCATCGGCGCAGTCACGCAGCATATCCGGCGTGACCCCGCCCTGCATAAACAGCTCCAGCTGCCGGGCGCAGCGATCGGCAAAGCCACGGCGGCGATCGGCATTTCTGTAAACGCTCAAACCATCGCTGAGCTGGATGGCGCGGCGAACCAGCATTACCCTGCCCCGCTCATCCACGCGCACGCCCTGCGGAAAGCCAACCGCCTCAAAAATCAGCGTGCATAGCCTTGCCGGGCTGAGCACCCGCAGGCGGAAGGAGCCCTGCTTCTTCAAACCCGAGAGCAGCAGCCGCTCGGTCAGCAGCGTCAGCTGGCGGGGCACGACCACATATACGGCCGCCTCATCCTCCGCCAGCGCCGCGCCCGCCCGCCGAACCAGCGCATCGACCAGCAGGCGGTTTTCGCCGGTGTAAACCTTCAGCATGGAGCTTCCTTCCTCTCTAAAATGTATCTAATAGGTATATCTGCCTCAGAATATCGCCTTCACGCCCACGGTAAGCAGCGTGGTGACGGCGCAGGCTGTCATATTGCCCAGAAAGATGGCGACGCCGGACTTCAGCCTTGGCATTTCAAACAGGGTGGCGATGGCGCTGCCCGTCCAGCAGCCGGTGCCCGGCAGGGGCAGAGCCACAAAGATATACAGACCCAACAGCTCGATGGTTTCGGCAGATACCTTGCCACGCAGCCAGCCGCGCAGACCCTTGCCCTGATTCTCCTCCATCCTTTCCTTCTTTCGGGCGCTGCGCTTCTCCAGCCAGTGGGCAAAGCTGCGCACAGGCTTGATGGGCAGGGTATAGAACCAGTCCAGCACGGGTCGCAGCAACAGCAGTATAAAGGGCATGGGCACGGTGGAAGCCACGCCAGCCAGCAGCCAGCTTACCAGCGGCGGCAGACCCAGCGCAACCATGGCAGGCACGGCGTAACGACCCTCATACATGGGTACCATGCTCAGAAGGGCAGTAACGGCAAGCTTGCCGATGCTCTCCGACCACACGAACTTTTCCGCCGCAGCGCTCAGCAGAGCCGCGCTGCCCATAGAGGGGAGCTTGAACATAGGATAATCCTCCGAACTTGAATTTACTTCGCTGGTATCTTAGCACATTCCGGCTGTCGAATCAATCTCCATTTGGAAAGCCCAGCTGTTTTCATGCTGATTTGCCGGAAAAGTCATATTTATCATGTAAAATAAAGGCTGGAATAGAATATGGGAAGCTATGCCTTGGCTGCCTCCCTCATATCCTTGAAATACAAGTGATGGGAATGAATATATAATGAAACATAATGCCATGCTCAAATACGATACCATACTCTTTGATCTCGACGGCACGCTCACCGAATCCGGGCTGGGCATCACCCGCAGCGCCGCCTATGCCTTCGAACAGCTGGGGCTGCCGGTTCCCTCTCAGGAGATACTGGATAGCTTCGTCGGCCCGCCGCTGGTCACCTCCTTCATGGAGCACGCCGGCTTGGACGAGGCCGGCGCGATGGAGGCTGTGCGCATCTATCGCGAGCGCTTTTCCACCGTTGGCTGGAAGGAAAACCGGGTCTATGCCGGCATTGCCCCGCTTTTGAAGGAGCTGAAGCGGCAGGGAGCCTACCTCGCCATCGCCAGCGCCAAGCCGGAGATATTTGTAAACCGCATCGCCGACCACTTTGGCTTTGCCCGATACTTCGATAGGATCGTGGGCATCAAGACGGAAACCACCCATGCCGACAAGCGCCACCTGATCGCCGAGGCACTGGGCGAGGGGCGCGAGCTTTCCCGCGCAGCCATGGTGGGCGACCGGCTCTACGATATGGAGGCTGCCCGGAGGATGGGGCTGCGCGCCGTGGGCGTGAGCTATGGCTATGGCTCAAGGGAGGAGCTGGAGCAGTCCGGTGCGGAGGACATTGCAGACAGCGTGGCTGCGCTGCGGGATATACTGCTGCCCGGCGTGCCGAGGGAGCGCGGGCTGTTTATCAGCTTCGAGGGTGCGGACGGCTGCGGCAAGAGTACCCAGATGCAGCTGCTGCGCGACAGGCTGACCGAGTGCGGCTACGATGTGGTCTGCTCCCGCGAGCCGGGCGGCTGCGAGATATCCGAGCGCATACGGGACGTGGTGCTGGATGCACGCCACAGGGGCATGTGCGATGCCTGCGAGGCGCTGCTCTTTGCCGCCTCCCGCGCCCAGCATGTGCAGGATGTGGTGATCCCGGCGCTGGAAAATGGAAAAATTATGTTATGCGACCGTTTTTTGGACTCAAGTTTTGCTTATCAGGCTCGCGGACGTGAACTTGGCGACGATTTTATACGTCAAATAAACGTAGCAGCAAGCAGCATCGCGCCTGACCGCACGCTGCTGTTCGTGGGCAAGCGAGAAACCATATCCCAGCGGCTGCGCTCCCACGATAACCTCGACCGCATCGAGCTTGAGCAGGACGCCTTCGTGCGCCGCGTGTACGAGGCATATGATGAGATCGCCGCGCGGGACAGCCAGCGGGTGCATGTGATCGATTCCGACCGCAGCATTGATGAGATCTTTGCCGACGTGCAGAAGGATCTTGCCGACCTGCTTGCCTGAGCCGCCGGCAAGCCAAGCAAGGCGGCTTCCCAACAAGCAAACTTTCTCCCGAAGGAGTGGAAAATATGGCATACGAAAACCTGTGCATGTACTGCTTTAAGGACATGGGCGGCGCCTCTGTCTGTCCCCACTGCGGCAAGGATTCCCGCGCCGCCGTGCCGCAGATCCAGATGCTGCCGGGCGCGCTGGTACACAACGGCCGCTTCCTGCTCGGCAGAGCGCTGGGGCAGGATGCGAGCGGCATCGTCTATGGCGCGCTGGATACCCGCAAGGGCGGCGTGATCCGCATACGCGAATATCTGCCCCGCAACTGCGCCGAAAGGCTCAATGATGGCGGCGTGGTTCCCATCGCCGGCATGGAGGATGTATTCGACGCCGGCATGCGCAAGCTGCGCGCCAGCGTGGAAAGCGTGGAGGATCCCAAGAAGCGTCACTTCTATTTTGAAGAAAACGGCACCGCTTACATTGCCCAGCGCAAGAACATAACGGGAGCGCCCATGCCCGACGAGGACGATGCATACTTCGACGGCGAGGGTCGCGGCAGATCCATGGCGCTCTATATCGCCATTGCGGCGGCTGTGGTGGTGGTGGTCGCCATCGCCATCATCTGGTTCCTGAGCTCCATGAGCGACCCCGACGACGTGACCACCACCCTGCCCCTGCCCACCGTGTCCGCCGAGGCGACGTGGTCGCCCGAGGAAACTCCCACCCCAACGCCCTATGCCACCGCGACCTTTGCCGCGCTGGTGGATCCTGAGCTTTCGTGGATGGACTATACCTACGGCGGCAACGTCGATCAGGAATATCAGGATAAGCAGGACAGCGTGCAGAATACCCGCAAGCCCACCATCATTCAGGAGGAGGACTACAGCACCGTCAATTCCTCCTCCAGCACCAAGAGCGTAAGGGAATTGCAGGATCGCCTCGTCAAGCTTGGCTGGCTGAGCTATGCCGACGCCACCGGCAAGTATGATTCCGCAACCAAGCAGGCTGTGAAGGACTTCCAGCGCTATGTTAACGACTACTGCTCCCCGGCGGAGAAGCTGAGCGTGGACGGCATCGCCGGCAAGAAGACTCAGCAGTGGCTCTATAATTCCTCCGTGTCCCTCGCCAAGCCTACCCCCACCCCCACGCCGCTGGTAACTCCCGCGCCGGACGCAAACGTGATCGACGCAAGCTCCTCCGCGGCGGAGATTCGCAGCGTGCAGTATCAGCTAATCAACCTCGGTCTGATGAAAAAGGGCAGCGCCGACGGCAAGTATGGCAGCGCCACCAAGTCCGCCGTGCGCAACTTCCAGATCCATGTAAACAAGATCCTCGGCTATAACGCGCTGGAGGTCACCGGCAAGGTAGACGAGCTGACGCAGGCCTATCTGGATTACTATGAGGAGGACTGGCTGCTGCGGCAGGAGGAAGCGGAAAAGACCACGCCCAAGCCCACCGCCACGGCGACCCCCACCCCCAAGCCCACCGAGGAGCCTGAAACCGGCGTGGTAAACAAGGGCTCCAGCAAGAAGAAGATCGCCGCCGTGCAGGAGCTGCTCGGAGCCGTCGGTCTGCTGGATGAGTGGGATGTGGACGGCGTGTACGGCAGCGGCACGGTAGCCGCCGTGAAGAAGTTCCAGAAGTGGGTCAATGAGGTTCGCGGCGAGGAAACGCTCAAGATCACCGGCGAGTGCGACCTGCTGACCCAGCAGTACCTGCGCTACTGCGCCGAAAAGGGCATGATCGCCGCCGATCCCACCGAGGCGCCCACCCCCAGACCCACCGAGGAACCGGACGAGGGCAAGGTGGTTGTGGATGAAGGCTCGCCCAAGGAATCCATCTCCTTCGTGCAGGAGATGCTGATGACTGTCGGTCTGCTGGACGAATCCGATGTGGACGGCAGCTACGGCGAGAGAACCGTGAAGGCTGTGAAGGCATTTCAGAGCTTCGTAAACGACTACTACGGCGTCCAGAAGGTCTATGTCACCGGCGTGTGCGATGAAACCACGCTGCAATACCTTGAGTACGCCTACAGCAACGAGTGGAACATCGGCGATGTCAACGAGGACGAACCCGAGCCTACTCCCATCCCCGCCCCCACCGACGAGCCGGACGAGAGCACGATCACGGTAAACGCATCCTCCAGCAAAAAGCAGGTCAAGGCTGTGCAGCAGCTGCTCTCCGATGTGGGTCTGCTGGATGAAAGCGATGTGGACGGCAGCTTCGGCAGAAAAACCAGAGGCGCCATCGAGGAACTTCAGCGCTTCGTGAACGAGCAAAAGGGCGAGCAGGTGCTGGAGATCAGCGGCGAGTGCGATCCCCTCACCCGGCGCTACCTTGAATACTTCGTGGAGGAGGGCTGGAATCTGGGCGAGATGCTCGATCCCTCCGAGGATACCCCCGCGCCCACCGAGCCTCCCGTAGAGGCTGACCCCACCAACGAACCTGCCAAGCCCAGCATGGGCGAGGTGAAGGGCTTCAGCGTGGAGGTAGACGGCAGCGATGGCGCTGATCAGCTCATCGAGCTGGAATCCGGCAAGCATGTTATCTCTTGGTCGGCCGATTCCGGCGTGGAGGGCTACTATGTATACCTCTATGATGGCAGCGGCAGCCTCATCAACAGCAAGACAACCTCCCGCGCAGGCGAGATCAGCATCAAGGCAAGCTCCCTCAAGTTTGGCGAAATCTATACCCTGCGAATCGGCGCACTGCCCAAGGGCGGCGGCGAGGACGATATCATCTGGCAGACCGTGCAGCTGACCCGCTATGTATCCGCAGAGGAGGAAGCCACGCCCGAACCCACCCAGCCGCCGCGCAAGCCCAGCGTGGGCGCGCCTGCCATTCATATCGGCAGCTCCGCCTACCAGCAGGACGGCGTGACCTATATCAGCGGCGAAACCGTCATCTTCAGCTGGATGGCCGACGGCGATGTGCAATATTACAATGCCGAGCTGCTCTATGAGGACGGCACCAGCTATTCCCTCGGCGATACCAGCGATACCAGCCGCACCGTATCCATCAGCCAGCTCAACCCCGGCATGTGGAAGCTGCGGGTGGGCGCAATGCCCATCGACGGCGGCAGGGACGATATGGTTTGGAGCGAGCTTATCTTCGGCGTGCCTGCGTCGAAGGTGGAGGAAGAAATTCCCAGCCAGCCTGCGGAGACCCCGGACGAGCCCTCCGGCGATGATCCCGTGCTGACCTATGTGGACGCCTTCAGCTCCGAGGATGATATCCGGAAGGTGCAGATCGCACTCTACAAATTCGGTCTTATCAATAGCGATGAGGTCAAAGCAGGCGTGCTGGATGAGATCACCATCGAGGCTGTGATCCGCTTCCAGCAGCGGGTGAACGAGGTCTACGGCATCGAGCTTGAGGTGATCGATCCCAACACTTGGGACAACATCTTCATCGACGAGCGCACGCTGGACTGCCTGCTCTATCGGGATATGGATCTCAATTCCTGATCCTGCAAAAACTGGTCGCTCAAACCTATAGACCAAATACAAAAAATAAGCTATAATAGTGGAGGAGGCAGTTTATGCTTCCTCCACTTCGTTCATTGCAAAGCTCTATTGCAGAGCCAACCAAGCCATCAGCCAACGCAGCCATTTCAAGGAGGTTGTTTCCCCATGCCCTTTTTTGAAACCTCAGTTCAGGAGATCAAGTATAAGGTGCTGAAGAAGGTCGCCCAGCTGGCCTACGAGGACAGGCTGACGGCTCAAAACACCATGAACATCGCCGAGGAGATCATTCCCGAAGGCAAGGCAACCATGCGCTGCTGCATCTATAAGGAACGCGCCATCATCAACCAGCGCGTCGCCGCAGCCATCGGCGCCGGCGGCCGCAGCCGCCGTGCGGTGCGCGTGCTGCCCATCGCCTGCGATGAATGTCCCATCGATGGCATACAGGTAACCCACTCCTGCCGCGGCTGCATCGCGCATTACTGCATGAACGCCTGCCCCAAGGGTGCGATCTCCATCGTGAACCTGCGGGCACAGATCGATAAGAAAAAGTGCGTGGAATGCGGGCAGTGCCTCTCCGCCTGCTCCTATTCTGCCATCGTGAAGGTCACGCGGCCCTGCGTGGACGCCTGCAAGGCCCATGCCATTGAGATCGATCCCGACTCCCGCAAGGCGCTCATCAATGAGGATAAGTGCGTGTCCTGCGGCTCCTGCGTACACCACTGCCCCTTCGGCGCCATCACGGATGAATCCTTCCTGCCGGAGATCATCCGCCTGATCCGCGAGTCGGAAAATAATACCAAGTACCGCGTATACGCCATCCTTGCTCCCTCCATCGCCACCCAGTATCCCACGCTGTCGGTGGGCCGCATCGTGACGGCGCTGACCAAGCTGGGCTTCTTCTTCGTGGCGGAGGCTGCCGAGGGCGCGGATCTGACCGCATGGGCGGAAGCGGAGGAGCTGACCGAGAAGGGCTTCCTCACCTCCAGCTGCTGCCCCGCCTTCGTGAGCTATGTGGAGCAGGAGTTCCCCAACCTGAAAAACTACGTTTCCCACACCCTCTCCCCCATGGCGCTGCTGGCAAAGTACATCACCGAGCGGGACAAGAAGGCGCGCTGCGTCTTCATCGGTCCCTGCATCGCCAAGAAATGCGAGGCAACCAGCACCCGCGCCAGCGAATATGTGGAATACAGCATGACCTTTGAGGAAATGCAGGCGATGTTCGGCGCGCTGGATATCGATCCTGAAGCCTGCGAGGATACCGTGCTGCGCACCGTATCCTCCTATGGTCGCGGCTTTGCCAAGTGCGGCGGGCTTGCCGAGGCTGTTCAAAAGGCGCTGGATGAGCATGGCGTGTCGCCCGAGCAGTTCAGCCTGAACCCCGCCATCGGCAATGGTC
>CAYWLE010000013.1:0-18065 GCA_964458825.1 uncultured Oscillospiraceae bacterium
TGGAGATACGCGGCGTGGGCATCATCAATGTGGCAAACATCTATGGCGCGGGCGCGGTGCAGCGCAGAAAGAGCATCGATATGCAGGTGCATCTGGAGATGTGGCAGAACGGCAAGGAATATGACCGGCTGGGCATCTGCGATGAATACACCGACATCCTCGGCGTGCGCATTCCCTCGCTGCTGCTGCCCATTCATCCGGGGCGCAATCTGGCCGTGGTGCTGGAGGTGGCGGCGCGCAATTTCCGCCAGAAGCAGATGGGCTACAATGCCGCCATGGAGCTGGCGCGCCGGAGTGCGGAGATCGCCCAGCAGGAGATGGAAGACGAGGACAACGACGAAGCATAAAATATATGGAGGATAACGGCACTATGATTTATATCGGCATCGATCTCGGCGGCACCGGCATCAAGGCCGGCGTTGTGGACGAGGGCGGCAATATTCTGCACAAATGCACCTGCCCTACCGGCGCGGAGCGCGGCTATGAGGCCGTGATCGCGGATATGGCGGCGCTGGCGCTGCGCTCGGTGGAGGAGGGCGGCTTCTCCATGGAGGATGTGCATTCCATCGGCGTGGGCATTCCCGGCATTCAGGATCCCGCCACCCAGCGCATCCCCTTCTGCACCAACCTCGGCTGGCGGGATGTTCCCATGGTGGAATTGATGCATAAGGCCATCGACAAGCCCATCTTCGTGGGCAACGACGCAACTGTGGCCGGTCTGGCCGAGGCTGTGGCCGGTGTGAGCGCGGGCGTGAAGAACAGCGTGTTCGTCACCCTCGGCACCGGCGTGGGCGGCGGCGTGATTCTGGATGGCAAGGTGTTCACCGGCCCCCACGGCATCGCCACCGAGGTGGGACATATGATCACCGTGGTCGGCGGCGAGATGTGCACCTGCGGCCATCGCGGCTGCTGGGAGCGCTATGCCAGCGCCAGTGCCATCATTCGCGAGGGTAGGCGCTTCGCCGAGGCGCATCCCGAAAGCCCGCTGGCGAAGGCCGTGGACAATGATCCGAGCAAAATTGAGGCGCGCACGGTGATCGATCTCGCCAAGGCGGGCGATGCGGACTGCGAAGCCCTCTTCGATAGCTACTGCGAGCATCTGGCGGTGGGCCTGGCAAACCTCATCAACCTCTATGACCCGGAGGTCATCGCCCTCGGCGGCGGCGTTTCCAAGGCGGGTGATTTCCTGCTGGAGAAGGTGCGCGCGCGCATGCCGGAGCTGGTGTTCTTCCGCACGATGCCCTATGCGCGCATTGAGCTTGCGCGCCTCGGAAACGATGCGGGCATCATCGGCGCGGCCATGCTGGGCAGAGGGGAGGTTTGAGCCATGCGCGCATATGAACGGCTGCTGAAATATGTGCAGTTTGACACATCTTCCGATGAAAACAGCCCCAGCTGCCCCTCCACCGAGCGGCAGAAGATTCTCGGCGCGGCGCTGGTGGAGGAGATGCTGGCCATGGGCGTCAAGGATGCGCGGATGGATGAATCTGGCTATGTCTATGGCTCCATTCCCGCCACGGCGGAAAACCTGCCCGCCATCGGCCTGATCGCCCATATGGATACCGTGGACTGCGTTCCCAGCTCCCCGGTGCGGGCGCGCATCGTGGAAAATTATTGCGGCGAAAGGCTCCAGCTGGAGGGCGGCGACTGGCTCGACCCGGCGGATTATCCTGAGCTCAAGCTGCGCGCGGGCAAGGATCTGATCGTCACCGACGGCAAAACCCTGCTGGGCGCGGACGACAAGGCCGGCATCGCGGAGATCATGAGCGCCTGCGAGGCGATTCTCGCCTCCGACCGGCCGCACGGCAAAATCTGCATCGCCTTCACCCCGGACGAGGAGATCGGCCGCGGCGCGGACAAGTTTGACGTCGCTGGTTTCGGCGCGGACTTCGCCTACACCGTGGATGGCGACGAGGTGGGCGGCATCGAATATGAAAACTTTAACGCCGCCTCCGCCGAGCTGACCTTCCACGGCAGGAGCGTGCATCCCGGCAGCGCCAAGGACAGGATGATCAACGCCGCCCTGCTGGCAATGGAGTTTGACGCCCTGCTGCCGCCCCAGCAGCGCCCGGAGCACACCGAGGGCTACGAGGGCTTTTATCACCTCTGCGGCATGAAGGGCGATGTGGAGAGCGCTGAGAGCTATTACATCATTCGCGACCATGACCGCGCTGGCTTTGAGGCTCGCAAGGCTCTGGTTCGACGCGCCGCCGACTTCCTTGCAGCCAAGTATGGCGATGGCTGCGTGGAATGCGAGGTGACGGACTCCTACTTCAACATGCGCGAGGCGCTGCTGCCCCACATGCAGGTGATCCATCGCGCCGAGGCCGCCTATCGTGCGGTGGGTGTGGAGCCCTTTGCCCAGCCCATCCGCGGCGGCACGGACGGCGCGCGGCTATCTTTCATGGGTCTGCCCTGCCCCAACCTCGCCACCGGCGGCATGAATTTCCACGGTCGCTTCGAGTGCATTGCCGTGCAGGATATGGACAGGATGGCTGAAATGCTGCTCGCCCTGCTCACCCTGCGCTGAACCAAGCAAGCAAATAACCAAGCTAATAACCAAGCAAATATGTACGACCTCGCTATAAAGGAGAACCACAGCATGCGCTTTAGCAAGATGCACGGCATCGGCAACGATTTCATCGTGATCAACGCCCTTGACCGCGCCATAGACGATCCCGCCGCCCTCGCCCGCAGGCTCTGCGACCGCCGCAGGGGCATTGGCGGCGATGGACTGATACTGATGTGCCCCAGCCCCCGTGCCGACGCCACGATGCGCATATTCAATGCCGACGGCTCCGAGCCGGAGATGTGCGGAAACGGCGTGCGCTGCGCGGCGAAGTTCCTCTATGACGGCGGTATTTGTCCCCGCCCGGAGCTAGATATAGACACCCTTGCCGGAGTAAAGCACATTATTCTGCGCATAGATGGCAGCATCGCCAGCGCCGCCACGGTGGATATGGGCATGCCGGACTTCACCCCCGAGCGCATACCTGTGGCTGCCGAAGGAAACCGCGTGCAGGTCGAGCTGGATGGCAGGCTGGTTTCATTTTTCTGTCTGTCCATGGGAAACCCCCACGCCGTGACCTTTGACCTCTACCCGGATGACGAGGTCTTTCCCCGGCTGGGCAAATACATGGAGAGCCACCCCCTCTTCCCCGCCAAGGCAAATATCGAGTTCTGCCGCGCAGGCAGCCGCCAGAGCGTGGATGTGAAGGTATGGGAGCGTGGCTGCGGAGCCACCCTCGCCTGCGGCACCGGCTCCTGCGCGGTGCTGGCTGCGGGAGCATCGCTTGGGCTGCTGGATCGGCAGGCAAAGGTGCGCCTGCCCGGCGGCGTCCTTGAGGATCGCTGGCTGGAGGATGGTCGCATCCTCATGACCGGCCCTGCGGAAACGGTGTTCACAGGGGAGATCGATATCTGATATCCTTCGCCTGACATACGGGGCTACTGCCGCGCATACCCTTTCTCAAAGCATTCGAAGCAGACAGGCGGGAAAGCCAGAGGGAGGGGTCGCCATGGAAACCAACGGACAGGGCAGCCACGGACTGAGCCTGCTCAACCGCAGGCATGCGGAGATCAGCGGCGTGAGCGATGTGGACTGCTTCAACGAGCAGCTGGTGGTGCTCGCCACGGCGCTCGGCACCATGACCATACGCGGAAATGCCCTGAACATCGCCCAGCTGAACCAAGAGGAAGGGCGGCTGATTGTGGACGGCGAATTTGACTCCATTGAATATTCGGGCGGCACGCAGAAAAAGAGCGGCTTTTTTGCCCGACTGCTGCGCTGATATGCTCTTTGCCACGATGGATCAGGGTCTGCTGTTTCTATGGATGGCTGCGGCAGGCGCGCTGGTTTTTCTATGGTATCTGCTACTGCGGGGGCTGCGGAGGCTGGTTCAGGCTGGCTTCGTGCTGGGACTGGGCTGCGATCTGCTATTTGGGCTTGGCGCGGCGGCAATACTGCTATTTTTCCTGATCGGCGGCTGCTGCGGCGCGCTGCGACCCTTTGCGCTGCTGGCTGCCGCGCTGGGCTTCGGTCTATGCGCTGCGGCGGTGCTGCCGCTGGCGCACGGCGGCGGCGTTCTTTTGCAGCGCCTATGCTGCCGCATATCGGCTTGGCTCGGGAAGCGCAGGCTGCTCAGGCGGCTGCTGAAGTGATGCGCAGGCTGCCTTATGCGCCCATCCGGCGACCCACGCAGCCACACAGGCTGCCGCATCTGCTTGGCAGGCTGCCTCGGCGCAGGCTGCATGCCACGCCGCGCTTTTATTTGCTGCTGGTCGCCGCGCTCTGCGTGGGCTTTGCTCTGAGCTGCGGGCTGATCCATCTGCGCAGCTGGCATGTGGAGCGCAGGCTTGCGGCGCTCAACGAGGAGCGGAGCAGGCTTGATGCGCAGATTGAAGCGTTCAAGGAGCGGTTGGAATACGTGCAGAGCGATGCCTATGTGCAGCGCGTTGCCCGGGACGAGCTGAACATGCTCTATCCCGGGGAGGTTCGCTACATAGCAGGCTGAGGGCTGCGCGGCAAGCCGAGCAGCCAGATTCCGTTTTTTACAGAAAGGAAGCACAGATGATGCGCCTGAAGACCCTACTGAAGCAAAACCGGCTGGTCTACGCCGCTGCCAAGCGGCTGCGCTGCCTGCCCTATCCCTTCCTGCGCCTGTTCATGCGTGGCTGCCATGCCCTCGGTGTGGATGGAAGGAAGGTTTACTTTTCCAGCTTCAATGGCATGCTCTACAATGAAAACCCCAAGTACGTCTGCGAAGCGCTGCTCAGGCTATGCCCGGAGGCGAAGCTCATATTTCGGCTAAATGCCGCAGGCATGGCGCAGGCAGACATACCGCCGCAGGTGAAGCGAGTGAAGCAGAACTCCCCCGCCGCGCTCTACCACATGGCAACCAGCCGGGTGATCGTGAAAAATGCCCGCTTCAAGCCATGGATGCTGAAGTTTTCCAACCAGCGCTACATACAGCTATGGCACGGCGACCGAGGGCTGAAGAAGATACTGCTGGACGCCAACCCAAGCAATCCAGAGCGCATACTGGAGCGGAAATACATGGATATCGGCGTTTCCGCTTCAGAGATGGGCAGTCGCATATACATGCGCCGCGCCTTTGGCTTTGACGGCGAGCTGATGGAGTGCGGCTATCCCAAGAACGATATACTGGTTCATCCGCCGCAGGGGCTGGCGGAGGAGGTGCGCAGGGAGCTTGGCTTGCCTGAAGGCACGCGCTTTTTGCTCTATGCCCCAACCTTCCGCGACCAGAACTCCGGCGCGCGCTTTGACGCGGCATTCAGTCTGGAGCGGCTGCGTGCAGCGCTTGAGGCTGCAAGCGGGGAGAAATGGATGATCCTGACCCGCGGCCACAGCCTGAACTGCGGCGTGAAGGGCGATGGCGGGCGGGATGTGTCCGCCTATGCGGACGTGAGCCGCTTGCTGCTGCTGACGGACATGCTGGTGACGGATTATTCCTCCATTGCCGGCGATTTTATGCTGCTCAATCGACCCATTATACTCTATCATGCCGACCGCAGCGCCTATACGAGCAAGGATCGTGAATTGATATTCGAGCCCGAGGCTTCTCCCTACATAATTGTACATAATGAGGAGGAGCTGATTATAAAGGCTCAGGAATTGGCAAAATCTGCCGCGCTTGGGGAGGAAAACTGCCGTGCGCTGCGTGCCTTTTACGGCGTGCGGGAGAGCGGGCATGCCTCCGAGGCTGTGGCAAGGCGCATTATGGAGCTACTGGAGCTGGATTAAAGCAAAGCAAGGCTCCCACACCGTTGAACCAACGATGTGGGAGCCTGATTTTTTATGCATGCTTTATGCCTTTTCCGGCAGGCGCATCCACGAGCCAAGCCTCTGGTTGAACTCCTCCGGGCGAACCAGACCGAAGCCCGCGCCATTGAAGAAGGTCATTTCCCCGATATAGAAGCGGGAGCCGATGACATAGAAATCCACGCGCACATGCACGAAGGGCTGGGCGAGCTTGGCTGCGGCGGCGCACATATCCTCGAAGCAGGCTGGCTTGGGGATCGGTTCGTCCATTTCCTGATCGTAGCGGAAGAGTACCTCGGGCAGGAAATTCCAGTTGCGATCGTAGGTATTGCGCTTATGGTGGACGTATCTGCCGGTATCGACGGTGATACAGCCGACGCTGCCCTCCAAGCCATTGAAGCAGAAGAACTTATAATCCACGGGAACCGGATGCTCGCCATCGGAGAGGAACTCCTCGACGATGATCTCCGGCTGGGACTGGGCATACATCCATTCGCCATAGCAGGGCAGGTAATCGCCCTTCATCCAGCGGCGGAGCTTTGCCTTAGCTGCCTTAATATCGAGGCTTGCCTTATCGCGGCAGATGATATTATAGCCGCAGCCGGTGGACAGCTTGAGCACGAACTGCTCAGGCAGGCTATCGAAGGGGATAGCCTCGGGATCCCTGCCGTGCCAGAGCAGCTTGGGCAGGTACTGACCCAGACCCTTTTCCTCGATATAGCTGCGGGCGCGATACTTATCGGCGCAGACAGGCAGCAGGGGGTTGCGGTCATAGAGCTTGAGCCAATTGAGCTTCTCCAAATAGGTTTGCGGCTGCTTGAGATTGAGCCGCCTGCCCAGCTTCAGCCGATAGAGCAGCCGGGTGGTGAGTACGGGATCGATGCGGTAGAGCAGGTTAAAGGGTGTGAGGATGAGGTTTTTGAGCTGTGTATTCATCTTTAACTCCTTTGGTTCAAAGGCGGGATGCATTTTCAGGCGCTGATTTCAATCTTAAACATTTGGGGGCTGCTTGTCAAGGAGGCTGGCTTGCTTGACAAGGTTTTTTACCAATGCTATACTTTAATTTGTAGAAATAGGGGGAAGGCGGTTTTCCAAGGCATGATACTATCCAAGCTCAAGCGGGCGCTCAAGCGCAACCGAAGGGTTTATCTGATGCTATCGCCGGTATTCGGTTTATATCGAAATGGGGTGATGGGCTGGGCAAGGCTGCGGCGGGGCATAGATGGAAGCCTTGCGGTATTCAGCTCCTTTGACAGCCGCGCCTACAACGACAACCCCCGCTATATATCCGAGGCGCTGCACAAGCTGCGACCTGAGGCGAGGATCATATGGCTATTTCGCAATACGGAGGGTGTGCGGGAGAAATACGGCATACCGGAGTATGTGCAGATCGAAAATTCCATCAGCCGTCGCGGCGTGAGCCTGCTGGCCAGAGCGCGGATCATTGTGGACAACTTCAACAAGCGATCCTACCTAAGAATGAAATATCCCCAGCAGGTATACATACAAACGTGGCATGGCGACCGCGCCTTTAAGAAGGTGGGCTACGATATACCCGGTCAGTACAGATATCTGCTGGAGGAGCATGCCACGCTATGCGTGTCCGGCTCGGACTACGGCGACAGGCAGTTTCGATCCGCCTTTCACTACAGGGGAGAGATACTCAAGGTGGGCTATCCAAGGAACGACATACTTCTGCAAAACGACGCCGCCTTGGCAGAAAAGATACGCAGGCGGCTGGGTCTAGACGCCGGGGAGCGGCTGCTGCTATACGCGCCTACCTTCCGCGACAGCGAGAACCGCGCCCGCAAGCCCCAGCAGGCACGCCTTGACCTCGGGCATGTGCTGGATACCTTGGAGGAAAGCACGGGGGAAAAATGGCGCTGCTTGGTGCGCGCGCATTACATGTCCTACGGCATACCCACAGATGAGGGCGGCGGGCGGCTGATGAACGTGAGCGACTATCCGGAAATGGCGGAGCTACTGCTAATTTCCGACGCGCTGATTACGGATTACTCCTCCTGCGCGGGGGACTTTGCACTCACCCGCCGGCCGATATGGCTATATCAGGATGATCTGGAGGATTACCAGAGCAACAACCGCGCGCTTTACTTTGACATGGCAGATTCTCCCTACTGGGTGGCTTCCACCCCGGATGAGATGGACGCCCTGATCCGAGCAACCACGGCGCAGGCTGCCCGGGAAAATTGCGACGATATACTGCGCTTCTATGGCACGGCTGAGAGCGGCCATGCGGCGCGGAGCGTGGCGGAATACATTGTCTCCAAAATGGAGGAAAAGCTATGAATCCCATCAGGAACGCCGTGGTGATCGGCGGAACCAGCGGCATAGGCAGAAGCATCGCGCAGGCATTTGCGGCGATGGGCGCACAGGTGACGGTCTACGGGCGCAGCCTGCCGGAGGAATCAGAAGAAAGAATCGAATATCGCCGGATGAACCTGCTGAGCGATGATCTGAGCGTACTCAGCGAGCATATGGCTGCCGACGCGGTGGTTTATGCTGCGGGGCTGGGTCGCGTGGCTGGCTTTGAGAAGCTTACGGAGATGGAGATCACGAACGCCTTCCGCACCCATGCGGAGGGCTTTGCGAAGGTAATGCACCTGTTCCGGGAGCGGATATTCGGCAGGGAGCGCTTTTACCTGTGCGTGCTTGGCTCCATCGCGGGACTGATCTCCTCGCCGATGCTATCGGTATATGGAGCCAGCAAGGCTGCGGTGGCGAGCCTATGCGAATCGGTAAATGCGGAGCTGGCGGCGCAGGAGAAGCCCAACCGGATACTGAACGTGGCTCCGGGGAAGATCGACGGCACAGCCTTTTATGGCAAGGCAAACGAGCCGGAAAAGACCCGCGCGCTGGCGGAGGAGATCATTCGCCGCATGCTGGCGCGGGAGCAGCTATGGATACCCAAATACGAAGAAACCTATCGCGCCGTGCTGGAGCGCTACCATGCCGACCCAGAGCTCTTTGGCATAGAGAGCTACCGATACAAGCAGGCAAGCGGCAGGATGGATGAAAAGCCCCGGGGCAGGATCGGCTTCCTATCGGGAACCTTTGATCTATTCCACATCGGGCATCTGAACCTGCTGCGCCGAGCAAAGCAATACTGCGACTACCTGATCGTGGGCGTGCATCCGCCGGGATCCTCCCACAAAAACAAGCCGACGTTCATTCCCCTCGAGGAGCGCATGGCGATACTTGAGAGCGTGAAATATGTGGACAAGGTGGTTGTCACGCTGGATGAGGACGACGATATGTATGCCCTCTACCCCTACGACTATCTCTTTGTAGGCAGCGACTACAAGGGCAGCGAGCGCTTTAATCGCTACGAGGCGGAGCTTTGCCCGCTGGGGGTAAAGATCATCTATTTCCCCTATACGCAGGGAACCAGCTCCACCCAGCTGCGCGAGGCACTGACGAGGAACAAATAAACAGACAGGCATGAAGCAAATGCCTGAAGGGAGGCTCGCCCCATGAATATCGCACTGATCATTGCCGGCGGCAAGGGCGTTCGCATGCAGCAGGAGGTGCCCAAGCAGTTTCTGACGGTGAATGACAAGCCGGTGATCGTATACACGCTGGAGGCATTTCAGCGGCACGCGGATATAGACGCCATCGCCGTGGTTTGCATTTCCGGCTGGGAGAGCATACTGGCCTCCTACGCCCGGGAATACGGCATAAGCAAGCTCAGGCACATCATACCCGGCGGCGACTGCGGGCAGGCCTCCATACGAAACGGCGTATATGAGCTGGAGAAGCACTATGGTCGGGAGGATCTGGTGCTGGTGCATGATGCGATAAGACCCATGGTTTCTGCCGAGATCATATCCGACTGCATCGCCACAGCCACCCAGCATGGCTCGGCCATCGCAGTGATCCCCTGTCAGGAGGCGATGCTGGTGACGGAGGATCAGCTCTCCACCAGCGAGAGCTTTCCCCGCGGCTCGCTGCGCCGCACCCAAACGCCGCAGGGCTTTCCCATCGGCGTGCTTGCCGACGCCCACAGGGAAGCGCTGGAGAGGGGAATAACCAATTCCATCGCATCCTGCACGCTGATGGTGGAGCTTGGCAGAAGCATTTACTTCTCCCATGGCTCGGAAAAGAACCTGAAGCTGACCACGCCGGAGGACATAGACATCTTCCGCGCCCTGCTGGCTGTGCAGGGTCAGCGCTAATGAAGCAGCCAAGCAGCCAAGCAGAAAGGAAACGGGAGAAGCACCATGGCCAAGCTAAGCACGCGAGATATACAGCTGAGCTGTCTGGAGGTACTCAAGGCGTTCGACGCGCTCTGCCGGGAGCGGCAGCTGACCTACTTTCTATCCGGCGGCACCCTGCTGGGTGCGATACGTCACCACGGCTTCATACCTTGGGATGATGATGTGGACGTGATGATGCCCCGCGCCGATTACCAGCGGCTGATACAGCTTGCAGCCCAAGATACCAGCCACAGGCTGGATGGGCGCTGGGGCTTTTACAGCCTGGATACCCGCTCGGATTACGGCAGACCATGGGCGCGCATGACCGACGAGCGCACCCGCCGCGCTGGAACGGCGCTATTCTCCAGCGATACCTCTGGCACGTACATCGATATATTTCCCATCGACGGCATGCCCGAGGGGAGGCTTGCGACGAAGCTATTCTTCCGGCGCATACGCCTCAACGATATGCTCTGGCGCACAGCCATGCGGCAGAGCGTGGGTGAGAAGGAGCGGATGCAGGCGGTAAAGAAGCTGGCTGCCGCGCTTTTGCGACCCATCGGCCCGAACCCCTTTGCCCGGCGGATGAACCGCATCGCCATGGGGCAGAGCTACGGGGGCAGGTTCCGCGGGGTATCGATGATCACCCACTACGGCGCACGGGAAAGGATGCCTGCCGAGGTATTCGACCATGCGGTGGAGGTGGATTTCGAGGGGCTGCGGTTGCCCGCGCCCTGCGGCTACGACGAATATCTGACGAAGCTCTACGGCGACTACATGCAGCTGCCGCCGGAACACCGGCGAGTGACGCACAGCGCGGCATACCAGAGGACGGAGGGAGAGGCATGAATGTAAGGCATCCTCTGCTCATGGAGGAGCTGGAGCTGCTTGCCGGGCTTGACCTGCCCTATGGCAGGCTGCGGGGCAGGCACATTGCCGTGACCGGCGCTACGGGGCTGATTGGCTCCAGCCTGCTGCGTGGCTTGAGCGCCGTGAACGCCGCCCACGGGCTGGATATGCGGCTGACCGCCCTCTGCCGGAATGTGGATCGGGCACGGCTGCGGCTGGGGGACGTCGTCGGGCTGAATTACCTGCGCTACGACGCGCTCAGACCCTTGGATGCAGGTTTTCGGGCGGACTATATCGTACACGCGGCGTCCAACGCCCACCCGCTTGCCTTTTCCAGCGATCCTGTGGGTACGATGCAGGCCAACCTGCTGGGCGTGATGAACCTGCTGGAGCGGCTGAAGGAGGCTGGCGGGCGGCTGCTATTCTGCTCCACCGGGGAGATCTACGGCGAGGGAGCCGGCATTGCCGCCTATGACGAGCAGAGCTTCGGCACGATCGATCCCATGCGCACCCGCTCCTGCTATCCCGAGAGCAAGCGTGCGGCGGAAACGCTCTGCGCCGCCTACCATGCACAGCACGGCGTGGATGCGCTGGCCGCCCGGATATGCTATGTGTACGGCCCTGCCATCACCGATGAGAACAGCCGTGCCGACGCACAGTTTCTGCGCAAGGCGCTCTCCGGCGAGGATATCATAATGAAGAGCCACGGCAGCCAGATACGCTCCTACTGCTATGTGGCGGACGCGGTGGCCGCGCTGATCACGCTGCTGCTGCATGGCTTGGCTGGGCAGGCTTACAACGTGGCGAACCCCGACAGCACCGCAAGCATACGCCAGTATGCGCAGACGCTGGCGGAGCTATCCGGCGTGGCGCTGCGCTTTGAGCTGCCGCCCGAGGCGGAGCAGAAGGGCTATTCCACCGTTACCCGGGCAGTGCAAAATCCAGCAAGGCTGATGCAGCTTGGCTGGCAGCCCCGCTACGATCTGAAAGAGGGTTTGCGGCATACGCTGGAGATATCGAGATAAAAATATAACCACCCGTCAAACGGGTGGTTATATTTTGTTGATGGAGAAAGCAAGCCTCCCCCATTATAATGCTTACTATGCTTACTGCATGCGTTCGGGATAGTATTTTGCGTCGGCTTCCTCCAGCCAAGCGGTGAGCTGGGCGTCATAGGCGATGTCCTGCGCGGCGGAAAGGGCGGCGGCGGAAACCTCATCATAGACCTTTGCCATATCCACATCGCCTGCGGCGACGGAACCGACATAGCTGAGGATGCACGCGCCATCATCCAGTGCAAGCACGGGGGAGATATCGCCGGGGTTGGTCAGCGCCAGCGCGGCGGCAACCACGTTTTCGGGCCAGAGGGTGGTTTTCTCGGAGATATAATAGCCGCTCTCGTGCAGGGGATCGGTCTTCATGCCCTCATCCGCGCCATACTGGTCGAGAAGCGCATCAAAGGAGGCGCCGGCGGCAAGCTGGGCATGGATATCCTCTGCCTTGGCTGCATCATCGCCGCTGAGCTTGAGGATTTTCACGGCGCGGTAGCCAGAGGGATTATAGAGGATGGCTTCGCCATTGCTATGGGCGGTTTCATAGGCGGAGGGATCGGCAGTGAAGCGCTCCTTCTGGTCGGCAAGGCGCTCGTTATAGGCGTCGAGGATAGCATCGGAGCCGACGCTGACATCCTTCACCACCGCATTGCGGAGCTTCTGCTGCCACCAATCGGCGGCAAGCTCGGCGCGGAGGGAGGCAAGATCGATACCATCTGTCTCCTTCAGGAAAGCTTCGGCAGCGGCGGTGGTTTCCTCATCGCTCATGCCATCGGTATAGACAAAGCCGCGGCACTGCTCCAGCCGCTCCTCCAGCTGGCTCTGTGCCTGCGCGTCGATCTGCGCCTGATCGGCGCTGGTCAGCTCGTACACGCCCAGCTTCTGTGCCTGCGCAACCAGCACGCGCTCCAGCACCATATCCTGCATCACTTCGTTGAGCAGGGAGGCGGATATCTCCTCCTCGGTATAGCCGGAGAAGACATAGGAAGCAAGCTCCTCATTATAGCGGATGCTCACCTCGTCGCTCATGATCTGCCCGCCGTTATATTCCACGGCAACCACGGGGTCGCTCTCGGCGCTCGCGCCCACGGCGATGGTTCCATCATCCTCAACGGCGTTCAGCGCATCGATGCTCTCCTGATCGAGAAAGACGTTTTCCTCATCGCCGGTCTGCATGCTCATGCCGGAAAGATCGGCAAGGGCGGCGCGGTTTTCGGCGCTGATCTCATCGGTGAATACATCGATTTCCTCGCGGCCAGCCTCCTCGGCTGCCTGCGTAAGCTCATCGATGCGAGCCTCAGCGGCAAGCAGGTTCTCCTGCTTTCTCTTGCGACCCACGGCATAGCCCACAACCACGCCAAAGAGCAGCGCCAGAACCAGCAGCAGGGCGGTCAGCCGCAGGGATACCCTGCCCTTGGCGGACTTTCGCTTGGCTGGCTTCTTGGCTTCGGCGCTCGGCTCGGCAGGCTGCTCCTCCGGCATGCGCGGTGCATTTTCGCGATCCTCCATGCTTGGCTCGGCAGGCTGGACTGGCTCGGCAGGCTTGCCATGCTTCATCTTGTATTCCTTATTTTCGCTCATATATCAAAACCTCCTTCGGCTGCGTACAGCTATACGCATTTAGTATAACACGAAAGTGGGGCGTGCGGCTAAAACACCCCGATTTGCCTAAAGAAAATTGATTGCTCGTCATAGTTTGCGCAAAATCTTGCAAGCGGAGCCGCTTGGCGGTATAATGGTTGGGTCGGACGGGCAGAGGCTCGGCGGCTGAAAACGGCAAAAGAAGGCAAAGGAGCGCTGAGCAAGGATGGCATTGAACCAACTGCATTTTTATTCGGACGCGCTGGGCAGGTACAGCACGGTAAATGTGGTGCTGCCCCTACCCCGCCACCCGCACGGGGAAATCAAGCCCCTGCCGGTGCTGTATCTGCTGCACGGCATGGGAGACGACTGCACGGCATGGGAGACGACTGCACGGCATGGCTGAGGCGCACCAGCGTGGAGGAATATGCGCTGCGGGCAGGCTTGGCTGTGGTGATGCCCGACGGCGGGCTGAGCTGCTGGGAAAACATGGTTCATGGCGGCGCCTACCGCAGCTTCATACTGGATGAGCTGCCCCGGTTGCTGCGGGGCTGCATGCCGCTGAGCGGTCGGCGGGAGGAAAGCTTCATTGCGGGCTGCTCCATGGGCGGCTTCGGCGCGCTGAAGCTGGGGCTGGCTGCGCCGGAGATGTGGTCGGTGGTTGGCTGCTTTTCGGCTGGATGCAGGGAATACCGAAGCGATTCAGCCCGGCTGCGGGAGATGCTGGACAATGCCTACGGCGATGACCTGCGCAGAGTCGAGGCACAGGTGGAGCAGGATATCCTCCGAGCCGCCCAGCTGAACACAAGGATCTGGCATGGCTGCGGCGATCGGGACACGCTGCGCGCCTATGCCGAGGAGGCGCGGGACTTCATGGCCGGCATAGCTGGGCTGAACTACAGCTTTCACCTGATGGAGGGCGAGCACAGCTGGTCGCTATGGGACAGGATGCTGGAGCGCTTCATTGCCGAGCTTCATCTGCCTGCGCCGGAGGAGAGGTTGATGTGAAAATGAAGGAATGCAGAGGATACCATATCTGCGGCATCGTGGAGGCGGGCAAGAAGCTGGGTCGCACCCTAGGCTTTCCCACGGCAAACATAAGGGCGGCGCTGCCGAAGGAGCTACCCTTCGGCGTATATGCGGCGTGGCTGAAGGCGGATGGACAGAGGTACGGCTGCATGGTGAATATCGGCAGCCATCCAACCGTTCCCGAGGGCAAGCCAACCATAGAGGCGCACCTATTTGGCTTCAGCGGCGACCTATATGGGCAAATGGTGGAGCTGGAGATTGCAGGCTACCTGCGGGCGGAGCTGCGCTTTCCCTCGCTGGATGCGCTCAAAGCTCAGCTTGCACAGGACGCGCTTCAGGCGCGGCAAATGCTTCATGATACAAACCCTCCCAGCATAGAATAAGATGCCGGGAGGGTTTATATTATGTCTGAAACATGCAGGGGAAATCAAGCCGGAAGCCAAGCAAGCAGACAGGCTGGCGGCAAGGAGATCATTCAGATTCGCCGATGCCGACCCAGCGCTCTGGCTGCGGCGCTGGCGCTGATGCTGACGATGCTCTTTGTGTACGCCGCCGTTCTGCCGGCTCTGCCGCTGGGAAAGCAGGGCAGTGAAGCAACCACCGCTACAGCCATGGCTGCCCAGCTGCGGATGGAGGGCATGGAGGTATACTTCCACATCGACAGCCGCAGTGCGGACGCGCTTCAGGCGCGGATACTGGCGGCGCAATGCGTGGAGACCGGCGGCGCGGGGCTGGTGATCTCCGATGGAGGCGGCTATGCCGTGGTTCATGAGGCTGGTTCCATTGAGCAGGCTGGCTGGCTGCGGCGGCAGGCAGGCGGGCTTACGCTGAAGCTGCGGGGCAATGCGGAGAACTTAGCTGCCGTGGCGGACGCGGTCGCCTTCCTGCGCGCTCAGGCTGTGGAAACGGGCAGCCTTGCCGCCGCGCTGGAGCAGGGTGAAACGGATGCAGCCTCCCTTGAGGCGCTATTGAGCGTATACCGCACGCAGGGGCGGCGGGTGGCGGAGGCGCTGGCTGATCTGCCGAAGGATGGCACCGGGCAGGCGCTGGGCAGGCTGACAGAGGCTATACAGGGCAGCCTGAGCCGACTGGACGGCGCGCTGGAGGCGCTCTCCCCCGCCGCGCTGCGGCTGGTTCATGCCGCCGCCTGCGCCCAATGGCTGGAGCTATTGGACAGCCTACAGGGCTTGGCTAGCTGACGGGACATTACATAAGCTTTTTGGCTATCTTACGGGCGCGGCTCTCCATGGCGTCCAGCTCCGCCTCGGTTTGGTTCACGCGCTGGCGTATACGGGAAATGGATTCCTGAAAGCGGGCAAACTCGCCCCGCAGCTCGTCGAACAGCTCCAGAACCTCGCCGCTGCGCTTTTCAAGGGCGCTGGTTCGGAAGGAGAGCTGAAGGGCAGTAAGCAGCGCACAGAGGGTACCCGGTCCGGCAAGCAGCACGCGATAGCGGCTCTGGATCCTTTCGATAAGCCCGGGAATGCGGGCAACCTCGGCATATAGACCCTCGGCAGGCAGGAAGAGGATGGCAAAATCGGTGGTCTGAGGCGGGCGGACATACTTTTCGGAGATGGTTTTTGCCTGCTCCAGCACAGCGCGCTCCAGCATGCGGACGCACTTCTCCCGCTGGGCGGCGTCCTCGGCCTCGGCAAGGCGGATATAATCCTCCTGCGGGAACTTGGAATCGATGGGCAGCAGCACCGGCTCGCCCTCGGCGGCGGGCAGCTTGAGCGCAAACTCCACCCGCTGCTGGGAGCCTGCGGGGATGGCGGCGTTTTCCACGAACTGCTCCGGCGAGAACATCTGGGACAGCACATTTTTGAGCAGCATCTCGCCCCATACGCCGCGGGTCTTGACGTTGCCCAGCACGCGCTTGAGATCGCTGACGTTGCCGGCAAGCTCGCGCATTTCGCCCAGACCGCGATGGACGTCCGCCAGCTGGGCGTTGACCACGCGGAAGGACTGGCTCAGGCGGCCGTCCAGCCCCTCGCCAACCATGCGGCGCACCTCCGTGAGCTTTTCCTCATTCTGGCGGGTGAGCGCCTCCATGCGGGCGTCCAGCGCGCCGGAAAGCTCCGCCACCTGCCGCATGGATTCGCCAAGGCTGCGGTTCAGGCGGCTCATCTCCTGCTCCTGCCGCTCCCGCTCGCGGTGCATATCTCTGGATAGCTGCTCACGCTCGCGGCGGCTGCGGCGGCTCTGAGCAGCGAGCAGCAGGATCGCCAGAATAAGCAGCACGCAGCATAGCGCGGCAAGGATCATAATGCGCATATCCTGTAATTGCATATTTCCTCCCAAATATCTTCTTCCAGACAACAATGAAGGCGCACAAGCGTGCGCCTATAGCAGGGGAGCAAGCTCCCCCGCTCATATTATACATCTTACATGCGTTCCGGCGCTTCAAGGCCGATGAGGTCGAGCGCCTTGGCGATAGTTTGCTTCACGGCGCGGGTAAGGGCAATGCGGGCGGCACGCTCGCCGAGGTTATCCACCATTACCTTGCGTTCGTAATAGAACTTATTGAACGCCTGCGCCAGATCCACGCTGTAGCGCGTGACCATGGAGGGCTCGCTCTTGTTGATGGCTGCCTTGAGCACCTCGGGGAACTGCTCCAGCACGCGCACCACATCCTGCGATTCGGCATCGGAGAGGGCGGCGAAATCGGGCTTAGCATCGCAATCGCCAGCCTTGCGCAGCACGGAGCAGGCACGGGCATGGGTATACATGACGTAGGGACCGGTTTCACCCTCGAAGTTCAGGGCGCGATCCCAGTAAAAATCGATATCCTTGATGCGGTTATTATAGAGGGCAAAGAACACCACCGCGCCCACGCCGATCTGGCGGGCGACCTCGTCCTTGTTCTCCAGATCGGGGCTCTTTTCATCGATGATGGCGCGAGCCTTCTGGATGGAGGTGGAGAGCAGATCCTCAAGGTATACCACGCGACCCTCGCGGGTGGAGAGGGTCTGACCCTCGAAGGAAACCATGCCGAAGGCAACGTGCTCGCAATCCTTATACCAGTCATAGCCCATCAGCTCCAGCACCTTGAAGAGCTGGCGGAAGTGGAGATCCTGCTGGTAAGCCACGACATAGAGGCTCTTATCGAAGTTATAGGTATCCTTGCGGTACTTGGCGGCGGCAAGGTCGCGGGTGATATAGAGGGTAGCGCCATCGGAGCGGAGGATGAGCGCCGGAGGCATGCCATAAGGCTCCAGATCCACGATCTGCGCGCCCTGATCCTCCTTGAGCAGACCCTTTGCCTTCAGGTCGGCCACGATGGGCTCCATCTTATCATTATAGAAGGACTCGCCGGCATAGGAATCAAACTTCACACCCAGCAGGTCATATACGCGCTCGGCATCCTTGAGGGTGACGGACTTGAACCAGTTGAAGATTTCGAGGGCCTCCGGGTCGCCATCCTCGATCTTTTTGAACCAAGCGCGGCCCTCGTCGTTGAGAGCCTCGTTATCCTTGGCTTCGGTATTGAAGCGCACGTAGAGCTTAACCATCTCGTCCACACCGCCATTGGCCACGGTATCGTGGTCGCCCCAGCGC